>NZ_JBFTQY010000006.1:0-148188 GCF_056399245.1 Rhizobium sp. 01N447_2 | reverse complement strand
AGATTTATCGGCCGGTGCAGGTCATCGGACCGGGCAGGGACAATCGCAAACCGGGCATTGTAGTCCTCCATGAAGCCCGGCAAAAACGCGTTGCCCGTCTCCATATCGCCGATATCCGCCAGCCGTAATTCCTTGACCAGCCGATCCTGCAGCGTCCGGTTCATCCGCTCGACGCGACCTTTGGCCTGACTGGAATTTGCACAAAGAATCTCGATGTTTAGCTCACAAAGCGCCCGCCCGAACTGGGTCATGCCCTGGCCACCCTTGGCGTCCTTCTTCGCCACCCGGAACACCGAATGCTTGTCGGAGTAGAAGGCCACAGGCGCGCCGTGATCGCGCAGGTAAAGCGCCAGCGCCTCGAAATAGCTGAAGGCGCTTTCCGAGCGCACGAACCGCAACTGCATCAGCTTGCCCGTCGCATCGTCGACGAACACCAGCAGCGAGCATGGATCACCGCGGTCCTCGAACCAGCGATGCTCGGACCCGTCGATCTGCACCAGCTCGCCATAGGCTTCACGCCGCAAGCGCGGCTGATGGAACGTCCGCCGCTGCTTGCGCGACAGCCAAAGTCCGGCCCCTGTCATCCAGCCGCGCAACGTCTCGCGCGACACCCGCAATCCATCTCGCTCGGAAAGCTTCTCAGCCGCCAATGTCGGCCCGAAGTCTGCATAGCGTTCGCGAACCAGCGTCACCGCGTAATCTCGAACACCGTCACTGATCCGGTTGTTCGACGGCCGGCCGATCGCCTTGTGCCGGATCGACGCCGCACCACCCGTGTTGATCCGCTCCAGCAGACGACGCACCTGGCGCGTACTCAGATCAAGCACATGTGCCGCCGACACCATCGTCATCCGGCCGGCGATCACTTTCGATAGAATCTCGATCCGCTGCAGATCACGCTCGCTCATCGCAATCAGTCCCATCCGCAATCTCCCACACCATCAAACCCGGGGAGTGTGACATTCCAACTTTGCAGAAACAGGACACTTCAACTTTGCGGCTACACAAACGAAGTGGCGTAATGCATGTTATGGAACTAAAATACCTGTTCAATTACAATGATTTAATTTTCAGGCTCTATTTATAGCCACAGTTTTTGTAGCCGCAAAGTTGAAGTGTCCTATTTCTGCAAAGTTAGAATGTCACATTCTCCGCGTCGAATAGCGCGGCCAGCGATCGACATTTTCCGGTGGCCCATGAGGCTACGCGCGATCTTGGCGCAGGTGCCGCGTCCAAGACGCGCATGGTCACAACATATCTCAACAATAAAGTGCAAACCGCAACACCGAACCGCAGCATAGTGCATCGGTCCCAGCCGACTTGCCGGTTTGCTGAAGCCTTCTCCAATAATCGAAATGACGAGGCACTTTAATGTACACAAAGATAATCGTGTTGGCCGCCGTGGCTTTCTCGGCGTTGCCGGCCTTTGCCGCCGATGCCGTGGTTCAGGATCCTGCTTACGTTCAACAGGAACAGACCCAGTCGGCCTTCGACTGGTCGGGATTTTATCTCGGGCTTCAAGGCGGATACACTTCGACACATGCGAGCTACCTCAACGGATCCGAGCAGGATCTTGATGGAGGTTCAACGGGTATCTACGGCGGCTATAATTTCCAGCACGGCCCTTTCATCTTCGGTATCGAGAATGACTTCAACTACAACTGGAAGGATGGAAGCGACGTTTCCCTCCAATGGGACGGATCGGCGCGTGGCCGCGTGGGATATGCCCTGGACCGTACGCTGATCTACGGAACCGGGGGTTTGGCCGCTGCAGGTGGAGAAGTCGACGTGCCTGGAATTGGCAAGAAGGACGACATTCTGATTGGCTGGACCGCCGGCGGCGGTGTGGAACGCGCCCTAACCGACAACATAATGATACGCGCTGAATATCGCTATGACGACTTCGGACGGAAGGATTTCGGTTCGGCGCTCGGCGATTTCGAGGTGAATCAGCAAAAGGTAACAATCGGCACCAGCTTCAAATTCTGAACGTCGATCTGATCACGCTTCGACTCGGTCGAGGCGTGATCATCCGCGAATCCTGCCCGGTGTGCGCAACGATGAGCTGATTTGACAATCCGCCCATCGGCCCGCGGAATTGCGGCCGACCTGTATTTTTCGGGCGGTGCTGCGGATATTGGCATTGCAGGCAATCTCTGATCTAGTCTCGAACTCTCTCCGCCGGGCAGTTCAGCCGCAGGCTGATGATATTCGAAACGAGCGAGAGCTGCATTCTCATGACCACCCACCGCTTCATTCCGACGATCTTTCACAATGTCATCGGCACTCTTCCGCCGGCCCTGCGCATCGCCGACGGCGACACCGTCGTTACTGAGACGCTCGACGCCGCCGGGCATGACAAGGATGGCATCAAGCAGACATCCGGCCCCAATCCGATGAACGGCCCGATCTTCGTGGAAGGTGCTGAGCCCGGAGATGCGCTGAAGGTCGAGATCATCAGCATGACCCCGACCAGGGACACGGGTTTTACCCGCAGCGTCGTCGCGGCCAATGTGGTCGATCCCGAGGCGGTTCGCGACCTGCCGCCGCGCGATATCGCCATCTGGGCGATTGACCGTGAGACATTGACCGCCCAGCTTTCCGAGCCTGTCGCCGGCCTCGAAAATTTCGTCCTGCCTCTTGCCCCGATGATCGGCTGTTTCGGCGTAGCGCCCAGCCTCGGCCAGGCGATATCGACCGCAACCAGTGGTGAATATGGCGGCAACATGGACTATCGGCTGTTCGGCCCCGGCACCACCGTCCGCTTGCCCGTATCGGCGCCCGGCGCCCTGTTCTTTCTTGGTGATTGCCATGCCGTGCAAGGGGATGGCGAGATCGTCGGAACCGGCATCGAGACGACGTTCGAGGTCACGGTGCGTCTGACGGTGGAAAAGAAGGCCGGACTGGTCTGGCCGCGCGGCGAAACCGCTGACGACATCTTCACCATCGGCAACGCCCGGCCCCTCGATCAGGCGCTCCAGCACGCGACCAGCGAAATGCTGAACTGGCTGGCCTCGGATTATGGCCTCGACAAGACGGCGGCCAGCCATCTGCTCGGTCAGGTGGTGCGTTATGATGTCGGCAACGTCTTCGATCCGGCCTATACGATGGCCTGCCGCGTTGCCAAGAAGTGGCTGACCCGCGGATAGGTCGCCCAGGCTAAACGTCACACGATATCCTGCCGGATTTCAGGACGAAATGACTCGAGGGCAACGGCAATATCCGTGCGGCCACGGCGGATTTCGCCGACACCGGCTTCGGCGCCGATCAGACCTTTGTTCTGCACATCGCCGAGCCTGACGATCAGATCGGCATAACTTTCCGAAAGCCCTGCGCGCATGAGCGTTGCCTGCCACTCAGCGCGCAGCAGTTCGCGTGCGCTGACGCTTCGTGTCAGCACCTGGCCTAAAGCCGCCGCGATCTCGTGCGCCGTGTATTGGCGCGGCCCCTCGCCATGGACGATCCGCGGCGAAGGGCCATGATCCTCACCGGTCAGCAGAAGGTCGGCGGCCATATCGCCGATATCGGCGGCTGAGACGGTCGGGAAAGGTCGCGACAGCGGTTGGTGCATGCTTGGCATCACACCGGTCTCACCGGCGATCGTCAGGTAGCGTGCCCAGTTTTCCATATGTTCGGCCGAACGCAGGTAGACCATCCTGGCGCTGCACTGCCGGAACCGCTCCTCCATCGCACGGAAGAGGCTGGTTATGCCGGTATCGATCGTCAAATGCGCGCCGTAATCCGAGATTGCCAGGATGCACGGCGGCCGGGCGGCATCGATCGCCTCCGCCATCCGCTCGATCGACTGCAGCATTTGGCGGCTGGCATCGGTGGCACGAGGGTCTATCGGGCAGATGAGCTGTACGGCCGTCGCATCTCTCATCGCGACGGCCATGGCATCGGCATCGCCGACCTCGGCCACGGCGATCTCGCATCCGAGCGCCTCGAGTGGTGCGGCCTTTGCGGGATTGCGGAGCACCGCCCTGACGGGAGAGCCCTCGGCCCGAAGCCTGGTTATCGTTGCCTTGCCGACCTTGCCGGTGGCGCCAAAGATGACAAACATGATCATTCCTTCGACTGAGAACAGAGGAAGGAAGATGTACTGCCGCCGGGGGTATTGCCTGCGCATTCGGCCGATCCGTTGCAGGATCGGCCAATTTTTTTAATTGCGCGAGCGGGTGATGGTGCCGGGGCTGATGCCAAGCAGCCGCTTCATGCTGTTTGCCATATGGCTTTGATGCGCAAAGCCGGCCTCAAGCGCGATCTGGCTCAAGGGCAGGTCGGAGCTCCGGATCAGCACCTCGACGCGAGCCACCCGGCGGTGCAGCACATACTGATGTGGCGGCATACCGAAACTGTTTCGAAACTGCGTCTTCAGATGCGAGAGGCTCAGCCCGGCAAGACCTGCCAGTTCCGCAAGCGAAAGCGACGTGTCGAGATTATCCTCGATGTAGTCGGCAAGCATCCGCTTCTGACGGGGCGAGAGCGCTCTGCCGCTATCCGCTGGGCGAGAGCTGCCGCTGCCCGCCTCGACCAGACGGAGCGCCAAGGCTGTCGCCAGCGTATCGGCATAGAGGTTATCGGACGGCACATCCGCTTCGAGTTCCGCTTTCAAGGCCCAGGCGATTGCCTCGAGCCGCGGATCACGGAGCTGAAATTGCGGCACGATTGCCGTCGCGGGATCGCGGCCGAGATCGATCGCAGCCCGATGGAAAAGATCCTTGCTGATCTTCAGCCGCAGGATCATGCATTCGCGGTCGTCCTCCCAGACACCATCAAGGCCGGCTGGCACCACGTCGATATCGCCATGCTTCTGCAGTCGGCGATGCTCCCGCCCGTCACAGCGGCATTGGGCCTGCACCGGCCGGCCGACATGGATTCCGAGGCGATGATAGGGCGTGCCTGAAATATGCGTGCGGCCAGGCGGGATGCGCACAAGATCGGCCTCCAGACCGCGCCAGCCGCGCGCCCTGCTCGTTGCGAGGATTGTCGCGCCGCCTGTCTGCGGATGATCGTTCATCGGCCCGTTTCCTTCGCTCTCGAAGGGACAGACTATCCCAAGCGTCGCCTTCGCGGCAAGAAACGGTGTTGCCGGCGTGGGCGGGTTTTCTCAATCGTGCCGTGACAGGAAACCGGAAACGGTTGCCAGGCAAAGCTGCTTTTCCTCGACATGCGGCATATGGCTGGAATTTTCGAAGAGCACCCATTCGCAGCCGGGAACCCGTTCGAGATAGGGCCTGACCACCAGGGGTGTTGCCTCGTCGTATTTTCCCGAGATCAGCAGCGTCGGGGCTTCGATGCGGTCCAGCCTGTTCTCGATCGTCCAATCCTTCATCGTGCCGATGACGTGAAATTCGGTCGGGCCGTTCATGTTGCGGTAGACGGTGTTGTCCTCGTCCATGATTGCAAAGGTCCGCGCCACTTCGGGCGGCCACGGCACCACGCGGCAGACATGGCGGTCATAGAAGACGCGTGAGGCGGCGATATATTCCGGATCGGTGAGGCTTCCTGCCAGTTCATGCTTCAGCAGCGTATCCTGCACCTCTTTCGGCAGTTCCTGCCTCAGTCGGTTCGCCTCCGAAACCCAGGTGTGCATGTTGGCCGGCGAGTTAGCGATAACAAGTGCCTTCAGGCCTTGCGGCCGGCGCACCGCATGTTCGGCGCCGAGCATGCCGCCCCAGGACTGGCCGAGGAAGGCGTAACGATGCTGAATGCCGAGATGGGAAAGCAGCGTGTCCAGTTCCTCGAGAAACAGGCCGACCGTCCAGAAATCCGGGCCTTTTTCCGGAAGGCGGGTGGAATTGCCATTGCCGAGTTGGTCGTAATGGATGACGGGACGGCCGTCGAGGGCGGCGATATCCTTGAAGGAATCGACATAATCATGCGTGCAGCCGGGCCCGCCATGGGCGACGACGAGGGGCAGCTTGCCGCTGTCCAGCGAACCGGTGACGCGATACCAGGTGCGATAGTCGCGAAAGGGCAGATAGGCTTCGTTGGTCGTGACTTCGCCCACTGGTATCTCCATCTCTTAGCAGTGATGAAAAAGCATAACGCGGCGGCGACTGTGAAGGCAGCTATCACAAGTTATAGGGTGGCCAATTATGGGTCGGCCGGTCTTCGAGCAGGCGGTAATGGGTGGCGCGAACCACCGCCTGGGTGCGGTTGCGGGCGCCGAGTTTCTTTGCCGCGGCGTTCAGGTGCATCACGACAGTCGGCACGGAACGGTCGATGATGCGGGAAATTTCCTTGGCAGAATAACCTTCCGCCGAATGGCGCAGGCATTCGCGTTCCCGCTCGGTCAGTCGGATCGTGCCGACGCTCTTCGCCCGCGTGTCGAAAAGCGAATAGGCGGTTTCATGGAAAACATGGGCAAGCAGGTTGAAGTCGGCGATATAGCGTAATGCGTGCCGTTCGAAATCTTTGTTCCGGCCGAAGCGGATGCCGGTGACGGTCGCATAGTCGCCGCGTGGCATATGAACCGGCACGGTGACGCCGGTCGACATATCGCGTTCACTCAAATAGCGCGTCACCGGCGCGGTGTCGTCGTTCATGAAACGGTTGATCAGCGTGTCAGCGTCCGGGTCATAGTTCCAGAAGAAAGGTGCGGAGGTGCGCAGCGCCACCTGCTGCACCGGATCAATACGGAAATAGCCGCGATTGAACCAGTAGTCGTGCATGTCGTCCGAGATATTCCGCAGCTTCAGCAGCGATGGTATCATGATCGCGCCATCGAGATCGTAGGGCACCGGCGTATAATCATAGATCAGCGCCTCGAAGCCGATCTGCTTCATCGCCTCGAAGGCCTGGTCGATCCGGCCGTCCAGCGTTTCGTGTGCTGTAAACTGCCGTCGGATCGTTCCAATATCGTCAAGAATGGGGTCGTCAAGAATGGGCTCGTCAAGCATGGGCTGCTCCCAGGTTCGGCATGGCGCCCACCCTATCACTTCTTATAGCTGGCACAGAATGGGATTTAAGGTAAAAATTTAGCCATGCCCAAATATTGAGCAAGCGAAATCTTCTGCCGGAGCGATCAATGTGGCGTGAAATACGGCCGGACGAGCGATTCGAGATCGATGTCGATGGCTTTCGCGTCGTTGCCTATAGTTTCGGGACTGGCAGCGAGACGGTTTTCTGCCTGAACGGCGGGCCGGGTCTACCCTGCGACTACCTGCGCGAGGCGCATTCCTGTCTCATCGACAAGGGCTATCGCGTCGTCGCCTTCGACCAACTCGGCACCGGCGCTTCCGACCGGCCGGACGATCTCTCGCTCTGGACGATCGGCCGTTATGTCGAGGAGACGGAGACGGTGCGCAAGGCATTGGGGCTCGGCAAGGTCCACATGCTCGGCCATTCCTGGGGCGGGTGGCTGGCGATCGAATATGCGCTGACCTATCCCGAAAACCTCAAGACGCTGATCCTCGAAGATACCGTCGCCGACATGCCGCATCTGATCTCGGAACTGGAACGGCTGCGCGCAGCGCTCGGTCCCGAAACCGTGTCGATGATGCAGAAGCACGAGGCGCAGGGCACCTACAATCATCCGGAATATCTCGCTGCCGTCACCATACTCAACTATCGCCATGTCTGCCGTCTGCCGGAATGGCCCGCGCCGGTGCGCCGCTCGCTCGACGATTGGAACATGGCGCCCTATGAGACGATGCAGGGGCCGAACGAGTTTCTCTATATCGGCAACCTCAAGGACTGGAACCGCATCCCCGATCTGCCGCGGCTGACGCTGCCGGTGCTCATCACGACGGGAGAGCATGACGAGTTGACGCCGGCCTGTGCGCTGAGGATGAAGCTTGCGCTGCCGAATGCCGAGCTCAAGGTATTTGCCAATGCCAGCCATATGCCGTTCTATGAGAACCCGCAGGACTATTATCCGGCGCTTCTCGATTTTCTCAACCGGCACGAGGCAGGCTGATGCAACAGGAAGCGGACCGAACCCGACGAAGACAAAGGGGCGATCGCCGTCATGCATCGCTATAAATTCGTTCTGACGCGGCCGCTGCAGTTCCTGCCCGTCATCTTCGGCATCAGCGTCATCACTTTCATTCTGGTCCGGCTTATCCCCGGCGATCCGGCGCGCAATATCCTCGGGACGCGTGCGACGCCGGCGGCCCTTGCCAGCATTCGCGCCCAGTACGGCCTCGACCAGCCGATGTGGCTGCAATATGTCTATTTCCTCAAGAACCTCGCCAATGGCGAGATGGGCAAGTCAATTCTTTACAAGATCGACGTGCTGAAGCTGATCGTCACCCGTATCGAGCCGACGCTTGCGCTCGTCGTCTCCAGCGTCGTGCTTTCGGTCCTGATCGCAGTGCCGATGGCGGCGGTCGCCGCACGCAATGCCGGCCGGGCGCCGGACCATGCGGTGCGCATCGTCTCGACCTTTGGCATCGGCTTTCCGCCCTTCTGGCTGGGGCTAATGCTGATCATCCTCTTCAGCGTTGAACTCGGTGTGCTGCCGGTTTCGGGCTATGGTGCGACGATCGGCGAAAAGCTGTCGCATCTCGTGCTGCCGAGCCTGACCGTCGCGCTGTCGCTTTCGACCGTGCTGACGCGCAGCCTGCGGGCGGCGATGATCGAGCAGCTGAAATCGGATGTCGCGACGGCGGCGCGCGCCCGCGGCATGCCCGAAGGCATCGTCTTCTGGCGACACGTCCTGCCGAATTCGCTGGTGCCGACGATCAATCTGCTTGCCGTCAATATCGGCTGGCTGATCGGCGGTACGGTGGTGGTCGAGAGCGTCTTTGCGCTGCCCGGCATGGGACAGTTGCTCGTCAGGGCAATTTTCTCGCGCGACTACATGGTGGTGCAGGGCGTCGCCATGGTCTTTGCCTGCGCCACCGTGCTCATCAACTTCATCGCCGACATCGTCACCGTCGCCGTCGATCCGAGGGTGAAGCTATGAGCATCGAGGCGATCGCCCCCGCATCTCTTGGCTGGCGCCGGTTCTTCGGCCGGCGGCCGATGCTTGTGCTCAGTGCCGGCCTGCTCCTGTTCTTTGTCCTGCTGGCGATCGGCGCGCCCCTCGTCGCGCCTTACGACCCGATCATGCAGAATGCCGAGGTGCGCCTGCAGGCGCCTTCGCTGTTGCATCCCTTCGGCACCGACAATTTCGGCCGCGATATCTTCTCCCGCGTCATCTGGGGCGCGCGCCTCGACCTGCAGATGGCGCTGATCGGCGTCATTTTCCCCTTCCTGATCGGCACGACGGTCGGCACGATCGCCGGCTTTTTCGGCGGCATCGTCGATGCGCTGTTCATGCGCCTCGTCGATATCATCCTCGCCTTCCCCTTCCTCGTGCTGATGCTGTCGATCATCGCAATCCTCGGACCGGGTCTTGGCAGTTTCTATATCGCCATGGCGCTGGTCGGCTGGGTTTCCTATGCGCGGCTGATCCGGGCGCAGATGCTGGTGCTGAAGGGCAGCGACTATGCCGTTGCCGCCGTCAGCCTCGGCTTCAGCCGCCCGCGCATCATGTTCCGCCACCTGCTGCCGAACGCGATCGCCGGCTCGATCGTCTTTTCGATGTCCGATGCGACGCTGGTGTTGCTCAGCGGCGCTGCCGTCAGCTATCTCGGCCTCGGCGTCCAGCCGCCGATTGCCGAATGGGGTGTCATGGTCGCGGAAGGACAGAGCTTCATCACCACCGCATGGTGGATCACGCTGTTTCCCGGTCTCTCCATCGTCTGCCTCGCCTTCGGCTTCAGCATGCTGGGCGACGCGCTCGGCGAACTGCTGGGGGTGCACGAATGAGCGGCTCCGTGCTGTCCGTCCGTGATCTCACAGTCAGGGCGCATGTCGATTCCGGCCCGCGCACGCTGCTCGATGCGGTCTCGCTCGACCTCGGCAAGGGCGAGATCCTCGGCCTCGTCGGCGAGAGCGGCTCGGGCAAGAGCCTGTTCTGCCGTTCCCTGGTGCGCCTGCTGCCCTCCTCGCTGCTGAAGATCGAAAGCGGTAGCGTGCTGCTCGAAGGGCGCGACCTCATGCGGGTCGACGATGGCGAGATGCTGAAAGTGCGCGGCGGCGAGATCGGCATGATCTTCCAGAACCCGACCAGCCATCTCGATCCGGTGATGCGGATCGGCGATCAGATCGCCGAGGGCATCCGCTATCACCAGGGCCTCGGCGCCCGCGAGGCCCGCGCCGCGGCGACGGAAATCCTGGCGCAGGTTGGCTTCCCCGATCCCGTGCGCCAGTATGATAGCTATCCGCACGAATTTTCCGGCGGCATGCGGCAGCGGGCGATGATCGGCGTGGCGCTGTCCTGCAATCCGAAGATCCTGATCGCCGACGAGCCGACCACCGCACTCGACGTGACCATCCAGGCGCAGATCCTGCGGCTGTTGATTGACATTCGCGACCGGCGCGGCCTGTCGATCATTCTGATCACCCACGATCTCGGTATCGTCGCCCAGACTTGCGACCGCATCGCCGTGCTGCGCGGCGGTAAGCTGCTCGAAGAGGGGCCGAAGCGGACGATCCTGGCGCGACCGCAGCATCCCTATACGATCAACCTGATCAACAGCCACCCTTCGATCTCAAGCGAGACGTCCGCGCCGCCGCTCGAGCTTGCCGAGGCCAGCCAGCCGGCCAGACCATTGCTCGAAATCGATGACCTCCACGTGCGCTTCAGAGCGGGCGGCGCCCTGCTCAGGGGCGGTGCCAAGACGGTCAGCGCCGTTGCCGGCGTCAGCCTGCAGATCATGCCGGGCGAGACGGTCGGCATCGTCGGCGAATCCGGCAGCGGCAAGAGCACGCTTGCCCGCGCCGTGCTCGGCCTCACGCCGCTTTCCTCGGGCCACGTCACCTTCGACGGCGTCGATCTGGCGCTGCAGAAGAGTGCCGGCCTGGCAAAGCTCAGGCGCGAGACGGCGATGGTCTTCCAAGATCCCTACAATGCGCTCAATCCGCGGCTGACGATCGGGCAGATGCTGGCCGAGGTGCTGAAGGTGCAGGGCAAGGTCGCCAAGGCCGATATCCCGGCGCGGATCGGCGAACTGCTCGATCTCGTCGGCCTCGAACGCGAATTCGCCGGCCGCAAACCGCGCAGCATGAGCGGCGGCCAGTGCCAGCGCGCCGGCATCGCCCGGGCGCTGGCCGTCGATCCGAAGCTGATCATCGCCGACGAATGCGTGGCGGCCCTCGACGTCACCATCCAGGCCCAGATCATCGAACTCTTCCGCGAGCTCACGGCGAAGATGAACCTCACGCTGATCTTCATCGCCCATGATCTCGCGATCGTCCGCAATCTATGCGAACGCGTCGTCGTGATGTATCGCGGCGAAATCGTTGAGGAAGGCCGCTCCGAAGAGGTCTTCGCGCGGCCGAAGCATCCCTATACGGCGGCGCTGATCGCCGCCATTCCCGACATCGATCCTGACAAGCGGCTGCTTCAAGACGCCGACGGCAAGGACGATCCGCATTCGATGCCGATCCTGCCCATCAAACGCATGCCATAACAACGAAGGGAACGAACTCATGACAAACAGGTGGAAATCAATCGGGCTTGCAGCCTTGCTCGCCGGTCTGACGCTCAGCGCAAGCTATGCCGAGGCCGCCGGTGTACTCACCATCGGCCGCCGCGAGGATTCGACGACATTCGATCCGATCAAGACCGCGCAGAACATCGACAACTGGGTGTTCTCCAACGTCTACGACGTGCTGATCCGCGTCGACAAGACAGGCACGAAACTGGAGCCGGGCCTTGCCGAAAGCTGGACCGTCTCTGATGACGGGCTGACCTACACGTTCAAGATCCGCGACGCAAAATTCTCGGACGGTTCGCCGCTGACGGCGGAAGACGCGGCCTACAGCCTACTGCGCATCCGCGATGACGCTGCCTCGCTCTGGAGCGATTCCTATAAGGTGATCGACACGGCGGTGGCGACCGACGCACACACGCTGACGATCAAGCTCAAGAACCAGTCCGCGCCGTTCCTTTCGACGCTGGCGCTGCCGAATGCCTCCGTCATCTCCAAGAAGGGCATGGAATCGCTTGGTCCCGATGCCTATGGCGAAAAGCCGATTGCATCCGGCGCCTTCGTGGTCGAGGAATGGCGGCGCGGCGACCGCGTCATTCTCAAGAAGAACCCGAACTTCTGGCAGGCCGACCGCGTCAAGCTCGACGGCGTCGAGTGGATCTCGGTGCCTGACGACAACACCCGCATGCTGAACGTTCAGGCCGGCGAACTGGATACGGCGATCTTCGTTCCCTTTTCTCGCGTCGAGGAGTTGAAGAAGGACCCGAACCTCAACGTCGATATCGACGCTTCGACCCGCGAGGATCATCTTCTGATCAACCATGCGCATGGCGCGCTGGGCAAGAAGGAAGTCCGCCAGGCGCTTGACCTCGCGATCGACAAGAAGGCGATCGTCGATACCGTCACCTTCGGCCAGGGCACGGTCGCCAACTCCTATATTCCAAAGGGCGCTCTCTATTATTATGCCGACAATCTGCAGCGGCCTTATGATCCCGAAAAGGCAAAGGAGTTGCTGGCGGCCGCCGGCGCCTCGGACCTGACGCTGAACTATCTGGTGCGCGCCGGCGACGAAGTCGACGAACAGACGGCCGTTCTGGTCCAGCAGCAGCTGCAGAAGGCCGGCATCACGGCCAATCTGCAGAAGGTCGATCCGAGCCAGGAATGGGACATGATCGTGGCCGGCGACTACGACGTCTCGGTCAATTACTGGACCAACGACATTCTCGACCCGGACCAGAAGACCACCTTCGTTCTCGGCCACGATTCCAACAACAACTACTCGACCAATTACAAGAACGAGGCGGTGAAGGAACTGGTCGCCAAGGCGCGCCTCGAGCTCGACCCGAAGAAGCGCGAACAGATGTATGTCGATCTGCAGAAGATGGCCAAGGACGACGTCAACTGGATCGACCTCTATTACAGCCCCTATATCAACGTCTCACGCAAGAATATCGAGAACTTCTACCAGAACCCGCTCGGCCGATTCTTCCTGGAAGACACGGTCAAGAACTGAGTTCGGGCAGTATGCAGATGCTCCGTCGCCGTAAAGGCGGCGGAGCTTCATTTATTGCTGCGACACATGGCCGGGGCCGCTTGCTTACTCGGCGGCGGCGAGCTTGTCCTGCGTCCTGGTGTCGAAGTCGCTGGCGTCGTGGCGCTCGTGCAGCTGGCTCGAGGGGTCGCCGGAGAGCCGGTTGACCATCCGGCCGCGCTGCACGGCCGGCCTGCTGTGGATGGTGTCTGCCCAGCGCAGCACGTTCTTATAGTCCTCGACCTGCAGAAACTCGGCTGCACCGTAGGTCCAGCCCTTCACCAGCCCGCCATACCAGGGCCAGACGGCAATATCGGCGATCGTATATTGGCTGCCTGCCAGATATTCGCTTTCGGCGAGGCGACGATCGAGCACGTCGAGCTGACGCTTCACTTCCATGGCGAAGCGGTCGATCGCATATTCGATCTTCGTCGGCGCATAGGCGTAGAAATGGCCGAAGCCGCCGCCGAGATAGGGCGCGCTTCCCATCTGCCAGAACAGCCATGACAGGCATTCGGCGCGCGCACTCGGTTCCGTCGGCAGGAAGGCGCCGAACTTCTCGGCGAGATAGGTGAGGATAGCACCGGATTCGAAGACACGGATCGGCTTTGGTCCGCTGCGGTCCATCAGCGCTGGTATCTTGGAATTGGGATTGACCGCGACGAAGCCGCTTCCGAACTGGTCGCCATCGCCGATCTTGATCAGCCAGGCGTCATATTCGGCACCGCTATGACCGAGAGCCAGCAGCTCCTCGAGCATGATCGTCACCTTCTGGCCGTTCGGGGTGCCGAGCGAATAGAGCTGCAGCGGATGACGGCCGACCGGAAGCTCCTTGTCATGCGTCGGTCCCGCGATCGGGCGATTGATGCTGGCGAATTGACCGCCATTCGCCTTGTTCCAGGTCCAGACTTTCGGGGGTGTATATTCGGAAGAACCGCTCATCTTTCAAACTCCTGGCATTGGTCGGACAGAGCGCGACGCCGGTTGGGCCGCCGCATTTTTCCTGACATAGCAGAGGCAATCAGGTTTTGTCAGCGGTGTCGAAGCGGCTTCACACAATCGTCAGAGTTGGCCAGGGATCAGATTCATGCTGTGAAGACTAGGTTTTGTTATGTACCAAAAATTGGTATATTGGCTTAAAGGAGATTCAGCATGGCCAGAAATACGTCCATATCGCTCGGCGAGCATTTCACCAGCTTCATCGATACGCAAGTTCAGGCTGGCCGCTATGGTTCAGCCACTGACGTTGTTCGGGCCGGCCTTCGCCTACTTGAAGAACACGAAGCCAAAGTGAAGGCATTACAGGATGCCTTGATTGAAGGCGAGGAATCCGGCCCTGCCACGCCCTTTGATTTCGATGCGTTCAACGCTCGCAAACGTGCGGCGTTCGAGGCGAAATGACAGGCATCATATTTTCTCCTGCTGCGCAAACCGATATTGAGAAGATTTGGGATTACACAGCGACGAGTTGGAATGTCGATCAGGCAGAGCGTTACATCCAGGACATAAGAGACGCCTGCCACGAATTGGCGGAGGGAAGACGGATGAGCCGTCCCTCAGATATTCGGAAAGGGTACAGAAAGGTCTCTGTTGGCTCTCATTTTCTGTATTTCAAAAGCAATGATGCGGGCCAGATCATCATCGTGCGCATACTTCATCGAAGAATGGACGTAGCCAAGCACCTGTAAGGCTATTGCGGTCAGCGATCGATGTCGGGGCGCGCGAGGATTTCGTCCAACTGCCCGACGAGCACGCGGCTGCCCTCCACGTCATCAGCCATCCTGGCAAAGACGTCCGCCATGCCGCGGAAGATGGTCGTGGCCGGATCATCCTCGCCGAGGAAATCGGCGATCTCCTGCATTTCGGCTACCCACCGATAGGCTTTCGGATACATGTCGGGAATGGATCTCGACAGCTTGCGGTCGACGTCGGGAAGGCTTTGGGAGAGCTCGGCTTTCAGGCTTTCGGCAGCACCCGAACGCGATGCGGCAAGCAGCATGGCGGTGCTAAGGCCGATAAATCCCTTGTTGATGCCGGCATAACACATCTTCAGTGCCGAGGCGGCACCGAGTGGTCCGTCGAGCCTGCGGATCTGCAGGCCGCAATCCTCGAGCAGCCGGCTCCGCTCCGCGGTATCGCCGCTGATATAGATGGTCGGACCTGATGTGCCGGGGACCGGCGGCCCGCCGATGATCGCACCATCAAGCACCTCGACGCCGCTGCCTTCGAACCGCGCCGCCAACGCCTGCATCGTTTTCGGCGCAATCGCGTTGAGGTCGACGAAGGGCGGCGGGGCCGGCATCCCCGACGATATGTCCGCGACGAGGTCGGCGACCTTGATCGCCTCCGACGGCGGAATGATCGACAGGATCAGCTCGGCCTTCGTCAGCTCCTGGCGGTCGACCGGCACCATGCCGGCTGCCTTTGCCCGCGCAATCGTCCGCTCGCTCCTGCCCTCGAGGTAAGTCAGCACCGTGGCGCCGTGGTCGATCAGCCGTTTGGCGACAGCGCTTCCCATCGCACCCGATCCGATAATCGCAAAATTCGGCATGTGAACCTCAATCAGTGACGACATCGGGTTAGAAATGTTGCTGGTGACCATGTCGTCAACTGCGACGATTCAGCCGGAGGTCCGTCGCGAAGCAGCTGGCCATTTCATGCGCGCTGCCGTTGCGGCACTTTTTCTTGATATTCGTCAATGCCGGGATGGTCGACACTGGTATGATCGGTGTTATCATTCGCATTCAAGGATATGGATTTCAATGTATCGGACGATCATCTGCTGCATCGGCATGGGTTCCAGGGAAACGGCAAGCCGCCTTCTGCGCCGGGCTGCTGCGCTGGTGGATGAAGGCGGAAGCATCGTCGTCATGCACGTCATCGAGAGTATCCCGCACCGTCACCTGACGGAGCTTCCCGACGAATTCGAAACGACCGCCATCGTCGACGCCGAAAAGAAACTTGCATCGTGCTGTAAAGAGATGGGGATTCCGGCGACGATCGAGGTGCGCGTCGGCGTTGCCGCCTCCCTGCTCGTCTCCGTCGCAAGGGAGAAATCGGCCGATCTCATCCTGCTTTCATCCCGTGTGACGAATATCACCGACTACGTCTTCTCCTCGATCGTCGACAAGGTCGTGCGTCACGCCGGGTGCTCGGTTCTCATCGATCGGCGACCCGATCCCGCGCAGGAAGGCTCGGCGCCACAAGTGGAAGACGCGGCGTTGTTTTAGTTCCGCTGCGGATTGAGGAGGTCGAGCAGAACGACCGCCTCCCCTCCCCGGCGGCGGCCCGACCACCTATATCATCCCCAAGCCAACCAGCAGTATCGCTGCCCTCAGGAGATATGCATGAGCCAGGATCCATATGAGCTTCTGGGCGTAAAGCGGGATGCGACGCAAAAGGATATTCAAAGCGCGTTCCGCAAGCTCGCCAAGAAACTTCACCCCGACCTCAACCCCGGCGACAAAAAGGCCGAGGAACGGTTCAAGGAAATTTCGGCCGCAAACGAGATCCTGAGCGACGAGGAAAAACGCGGCCGCTTCGATCGCGGCGAGATCGACATAACCGGCGCCGAGCGGGCGCAGCGCAACTATTACCGCGACTATGCCTCGAAGAGCGGCCCTAGCGATCCCTATCACAACAGCGCAGGCTTTGCCGATTTCGGCGACGCCGACGATCTGTTCGCAAACTTCTTTTCGCGACGTACCGGCGGCGGCCAGGCCCGCAGTCATGGCCGGGACAGCCATTTCTCGATGGAGGTCGGCTTTCTCGACGCCGTCAACGGCACCAGGACGGAGATCAAGCTGCCTGAGGGCCCAGCGCTCGATGTACAGATCCCGCCGGGAACGCGCGACGGCCAGACTTTGCGGCTGCGCGGCAAGGGCGAGCCGGGTATTGGCGGTGGGCCGGCGGGCGATGCCCTCATCGACATCCGTGTGCGGCCGCACCGCTTCTTCACGCGCGACGGCGACGACATCCGGCTCGAACTGCCGATCTCGCTCGGCGAGGCCGTGCTCGGCGGCAAGGTTCGTGTGCCGACGCCGTCAGGGCCTGTCAATCTGACGCTGCCGCCTCATTCCAACACCGGCAAGGTCCTGCGTCTCAAGGGCAAGGGTGTTGCAAAACGCGGCGGTGAACATGGCGACGTCTACATCTCCCTGAAGATCGTGCTGCCCGATGCCCCGGATGAACGACTGACGGCCTTCGTCCAGGAATGGGCGACGGCAAACCCATACGATCCGAGAAAGAACATGGAGGCCTGATCATGGATGATCTCGAATTCCGTCTTTACTTGAAAATCGACATCGTCCAGCTCGACCTCTGGGTCGAAGAGGGTTGGCTGATCCCGGAGACGTCAGGCGGCCAACGGCAATTTCGTGACGCCGATGTCGCACGCGCCCGGCTGATCCTGGACCTCATGGGAAACATGGGTGTCAACGAAGCCGGCGTCGATGTCGTCATGGACCTGGTCGACCAGTTGCACGGCCTCAGGGGCACGATGGGCAAGCTGATGACCGCCATCAGCAAGCAGGAGCGGGATGTTCAGCGCCGGCTGTTCGAGAGCCTCGAGGAAGTCGACCGGTTTTAAACGATCGGCCGCATGCCTTCGAATATTCGCCTGTCCCCAGTTCTCAGGTGGTGAACCAATAGCGGATGATGTGAAAGAATAACGGGGCGGCGAAGGTGATGGAATCCAAGCGGTCGAGCACGCCGCCGTGACCCTCAATCACATAGCCCCAGTCCTTGGCATTGAGATCGCGCTTGATGGCCGAGAGCACGAAGCCGCCGAAGAAGCCGGCGACGACGATGACCGTGCTGATGGCCGCTGCCTGCAGCGGGGAGAAGGGTGTCAGGCGATATAGCAGTGTTCCCACGAGGATGGCCGAGGCGCCGCCTCCGACCAGCCCTTCGATCGTCTTCGACGGGCTAATGTTCGGCGAGAAACGGTGCTTTCCGAGCAGCTTGCCCCAGACATACTGGAAAACGTCGCTGAGCTGCACGACCACGACCAGATAGACGAGAAGAAGTGCCGGCGGCGTACCAGTCTCCAGCATAAGGAGTGCGGGTGCGTGGCTGATCGAATAGACCGTCAGCATCAATCCCCATTGCACCCTGGCGCTGCGGGCCAGGAATTCGTTGACGTCGCCCGTCAGGGTCGCCACTGCCGGCAGGATAAGGAAGGCATAGACCGGGATGAAGATGGAAAAGAGGCCGTACCACTCGGTTCCGAGCAGCACGTAATGGATCGGCAGCACCACGAAGAATGACAGGAAAAGCGCCAGATGATCGCCGCGTCGCGATGGCGTCAGCGTCCAGAATTCGCGAAGCGCCATGAAGGATAGAAATGCGAACAGGACGACCGTCGACGTTTCGCCGAGCAGGATCGCGCCGCCGAACACGGCAACCATGATCCACCATGAGCGGATACGGGCGTTGAGGTTCTGAACGGTGGCGACGGAGCCGGGTTCTGTCGCGCGTCGCTGCAGGGTGAAACCGATGGCGGAGGCGACGGCAAGCAGGCCAAGGATAGCGGCTAGCACGAGAGAGAACATACTGGTCATGCCGTGTGCCCCCCATCCGCGAGCTCGATGACAGCGGCACGGGCGCGCGCCAGGAATTCAGCCTTTTCCTCGCCCGGTTCGACGCGCAAGGGTTTGCCGAAGCGCGCCGTGCAGGTGATCGGCACGATCAGCATGCTTCCCTTGGGCAGGATGCGCTGGAGGTTGTCGAGATGGATCGGCACCAGATCGACATCGGGGAAACGGCAGGCAAGGCGAAAGATGCCGCTGCGGAACGGGGCGATCTCATCGGTGGTGCTTCTCGTTCCTTCCGGGAAAATCAGGACTGAGCGCCCCTCCTCAAGCAGGCGCTCTATCGGAGCCAGCGGGTCGGTGTCCGGCAGAGGCTTGCGGTCTATCAAGACGGCGCGCAGGCCTTTCTCTGCGATGAAACGGCGAAAGGCGCTCGTTCCCCAATAGTCCCGCGCCGCAACCGGATGGGTCATCCGGCGCACCGGCCAGGGCAAGGCGGCCATGACGGCGACGGTATCGATATGGCTGTTGTGATTGGCGAAATAGATGCGGCGGCTGGGATCGGGCGCGCAGCCCCGCCACTCGCTTCGGGCGCCGACCAGGATACGGACGAGCAGCACGAGAAACCGACGGATAATCGCGATCATAGTCTCTCCAGGGAAAGTTTCAGCCTCAACGTGCGGGTGATGCAGGTGACGAGGCTGCCGGCCGCCATGATCGCGGATGCAACGATCAGCGACCAATGGCTGGCGGATATCAGCGTCTCGATGCTCTGGGCGACGAGGCCCGCCGTCAGCACCGCCATGCGGCGTTGCTTGGCCATGATGCCGCTGAAATCCTGAGGAAGACCCACCGATCCGCCGAACACCCTGATATAGGCGGTAAGGGCTGCCAGCAGCGCAGACAACCAGCCAAGCCAGCCAAAGCCGCAGGCATAACCAGCCGCGATCAGAAACAGGCTGTCGGCGACCCGGTCGGGGAATTCATTATAGAGCGGCCCGCTCTTGGTTTTCTTGCCGCCTTCGATCGCGACCATTCCGTCCAGCAGATTGCAGACGAGCCGCAGTTGTACCGAGATCGCCGCGCAGACCATGGCTAAAGGATGTGTTGTGAAAACGATGAGCGCTGCGCCTATACCCGCGAATACGACCGACAGCAGCGAGATGCCGTTCGGTGTCGCGCCGCCCCGCGCCAGCCACGCGCTGAGGCCGATGGCCCAGGACGACGACCGGCTCGCGATCGGTCGCCGCGAGGCGCCCTCTTCTTCCCCCATTTCATGTCCCCCAACCCCAATGATCCTTGCATATCCTGCCGATGTCGTCACGCCAAGATATGACACCCCTGTAAATCCAGCCCATCGCCTCCGCGCTTCGGCGAACATGGGTCGAACAGCCTGATTTTTAAGCCCGTTTACTGCTTGACACATTTTTGGGCGCTACTATGATTTTTGAACCAAATGGTAAAAAAAGGGGAGCAAAACAATGACCAAAGACATGCTGATTTCACGCCGGGCAGTGATCGCGTCGGGCATTGCGCTCGGCGTCAGCGGCTTCGCCCCGCTGGCAAGGGCGGCTGCGCCACTGAAGGTTGCCGGCATCCATGCGTCGCCAGTGGAAAATGCCTGGAACTCCTGTCTGCACAAGGCACTGCAGGACGCGGCCAAGGAAGGCGTCATCGAATATGTCTTCTCCGAAGGCGTCTCTGGCACCGATTATCCGCGCGCCATGCGCGAATATGCCGAACAGGGCAACAAGCTGATTATCGGCGAGGCCTATGCGGTGGAAAAAGAGGCCCGGCAGGTCGCGGCCGATTATCCCGATACCGCTTTCGTGCTGGGTTCGAGCGGCGAGCAGGCCGGCGACAATTTTGGCGTCTTTGGCACCTGGAACCATGACGGCGCCTATCTTGCCGGCATGCTGGCGGGCAAGATGACCAAGTCGAATGTCGTCGGTTCGGTCGGCGCCATTCCGATCCCCGAGGTCAACATGCTGATCAATGCATTCGCGGCCGGCGTCAAGGCGGTCAACCCGGACGCAAAGCACCTCGTCTCCTTCATCGGCACCTTCTTCGATCCGCCGAAGGCCCGCGAAGCCGGTCTTGCCCAGATCGACGCCGGCGCCGACATCCTGTTCGGCGAGCGCATCGGTACTGCCGATGCCGCCAAGGAACGCGGCATCAAGTCGGTCGGCTCGCTGATCGACTATACGCCACGTTATCCGGATACGGTGTTTGCCAACGCCATGTGGTATTTCCGCCCAATCCTGGACGCTGCGATCGCCGATGTTGCCGCCGGAAAACCGGTCGGCAGGAACTACACGTCCTACGGCCTGATGAAGGAAGGCGGCAGCGACATCGTCTTCGTCAAGGGCGTGGCACCTGCCGATGCGGAGGCTGCGATGGAAGCCAAGCGGGCAGAGATCAAGGCCGGCACCTTCGAAGTTCCGAAGATGATGGACGAACCGAAGTAATTCGGCTCATGCAAGGCGATGCGACGGATCTGGCGGCAGTGATCAGGCATGGCAGCCTGAGCGCTGCGGAGGCGATGCAGGCTTCTCTTGCCTCAGCCGTGCTGCAGGAGCCGCTCGGCGCCATCGCTTATCTCGATGCCGCCATGGGTCTCGCTTCTGCTGACGCTTGCGACCGGGAACGGCGGAGCGCGCCCGATCGCTTTGCCGCCAGGCCCTTTGCCGGGGTGCCGACCCTGGCAAAGGATCTCGGCGGCCCCTTCGCCGGGCTGCCGGTCACGGCCGGTTCCGGTCTCTTCGAAAGAAGGGGCGGCGAAGCGGACTCCGATCTGGCTGCCCGTTTCCGCGACGCCGGCTTCTGTCTGTTCGGCCTGACGACGAGCCCAGAATTCGGCCTGTCGCTTGCCAGCGAACCGGCGATCGGGCCGATCTGCCGCAATCCACTCGATCCGGCACGGACCGCCGGCGGCTCTTCCGGCGGTGCGGCGGCAGCGGTTGCCGCCGGGATCGTCGCGATCGCGCATGCCACGGATGCCGGCGGCTCGATCCGCGTGCCCGCCGCCTGCTGCGGCCTTGTCGGGATGAAGCCGACACGCGGCGCCATGCCGGGCGGGCCATCCTTCGGCAATCACCTCGCGGGTATCGCCAGCGAACTTGCGATCTGCCGTTCGGTGCGGGATACGGCGCTGATTTTCGCCACGCTGAGCGGCAAATCGCGAGGACCTTTTCCGGACCCCTCCCCTGTCGATATCGACAATCGCCGTTTGCGGATCGGCCTGCTTGTTGATACCGGCTCGGCCTATCCGACGGAGGACGATCGGCTCGCAGTCGTCGAGGCTGCAGCGCGTGCGCTGGAGAGCGCCGGACACGAGATCGTTCCGCTCGCCTGGGCCGAGTTCGAATGGAGCGTCGCTGCCGGCGGCCGCGCCTTCGCCGATATCGTCTCCGTCAACCTTGCGGCACTCATCAAGGCGGCGGCTCTGGATGAAAGCAGGGCCGAGCCTCTGACCCAGGCCTTCGCGGCGCGCGGACGAACGCTTCCGGCGACATCGCTCTGGAACACGCTGAACAATGCCGTCCTGGTGAGCCGTAAGCTCTGGGAACTGTTCGACAGGGTCGATTGCATCCTCATGCCGATGCTGTCCTCCGCGCCCCTTGCGATCGGCTCCTTTCCGTCTGATCATGCCGACACGGATCTGCATCTCGAGCGGACGACGGCATTTGCGCCGCTTGCCTGCCTCGCCAATATTTCGGGTTTTCCTGCTTTGACGCTGCCTTTCGGACAGGATGAGCATGCCATGCCGCTGCCGGTGCAGATCATGGCGCCGATGGGTCACGAGCCGCGTCTGCTGTCGCTTGCCGCCCGCCTGGAGGCCGAGGGGCGGTGGCAGCATCGTTTTCCCGTCGCAGGATTGCCGTCATGACCGGGCCTGTGCTGGAAATTATCGGCGTCAGCAAGCGCTTCGGCGGCAATCTCGCCAATGACGATATTTCGATGACGCTTGCAAAGGGCGAGGTCGTGGCCCTGCTTGGCGAGAACGGCGCGGGCAAGACCACGCTGATGAACATCCTTTTCGGCCATTACATGCCGGATGCAGGCCGGATCCTGATCGAGGGCACGGAGGTGCCGCAGGGCAAGCCGCGTGCCGCAATCCGCGCCGGCGTCGGCATGGTGCATCAGCATTTCTCGCTGGCGCCCAATCTGACCGTTCTCGAAAATGTCATGACCGGCACGGAAAGACTGTGGTCCTGGCGCTCGGGAACAACAGCGGCGCGGAAGAAGCTGCTCACAATTTCAGAGCGCTTCGGCCTCAAGGTCGATCCGGATGCCCGCCTTGGCGACCTGTCGGTCGGCGAGCAGCAGAGAGTCGAGATCCTCAAGGCGCTCTACAACGATGCCCGCATCCTGATCCTCGACGAGCCGACGGCGGTGCTGACCAACATCGAGGCCGAGCGGCTGTTCACGACGCTGAAGGAAATGGCCCGCCAGGGCCTGTCGCTGATCTTCATCTCGCACAAGCTCGACGAGGTCATGGCCGCGGCCGACCGCATCGTGGTCTTACGCGGCGGCAAGATGGTTGCTGAGCGCAAGGCATCGGAAACCAGCAAGGCGGAACTGGCCGAACTGATGGTCGGCCGCCGCGTGACGCGGCCTGTGCGCGAGCCGTCGACACCGGGTGCGGTTGCCCTCGAAGCGGCCGATGTGACGGTCCGCACCGGCGGCGTTGATCGGCTGAAATCGGTCAGCTTCCGGCTGCACCAGGGCGAAATCCTCGGCATCATCGGCGTTTCAGGCAATGGCCAGGCGACATTGGCGCATCTTCTCTCCGGTATGCTGGCGCGCAGCGGCGGCGACCTTCTGCTCTTCGGGGAAGCCGTCGGCAATCTTGGTGTTTCCGATGTCGTCGACGCCGGTATCGGCCGCATTCCCGAGGACCGTAACGAGGAGGGCGTGATCGGCGAAATGGCGATCTGGGAAAACGTCGTGCTGGAGCGCATCGCATCGCCGGGTTTTTCGCGCCATGGCCTCGTCAACCGCAAGGCGGGCATGGCTTTCGCGACCGAAATTATCGACGGGTTCGATGTCCGCGGCGGCGGCCCGGCCATCCGCACCCGGCTGCTCTCAGGCGGCAATATGCAAAAGCTCATTCTCGGCCGCAACCTGCATCGGCGGCCGCGCATCCTGATTGCCGCGCAGCCGGCGCGCGGTCTCGACGAAGGGGCCGTGGCCGCCGTGCACGCACGCCTGCTTGAAGTCCGTCGGCAGGGTACCGCCGTGCTGCTGATCTCGGAGGACCTCGATGAGGTGATCGCGCTTGCCGATCGCATACAGGCAATCGTCGGCGGCCGCCTGTCTCCGCCCGTCGAGGCCGAAAGCGCCGACGCCCGCAGGCTGGGGCTGATGATGGCCGGCGAATGGCAGGAAAATCCAGAGGCCGGCCATGCGATTTGAGCGCCGCGAGCACCGTCCGCTTTACCTGCTGATCGTCACGCCTGTGATCGCGGTGATCGCAGCGCTGGCGCTTTCGGGCATCCTGATATCAATCGCCGGCGCGCCTGTTATCGATGCCTATTGGCGCATCCTGACGGGTGCCTTTGGTTCGCGGCTGTCGGCGACCGAAACGCTGACGCGGGCAACGCCGCTGATGCTGACGGGGCTTGCCGCCGCCGTCGCTTTCCGGGCGCGGCTCTGGAATATCGGTGCCGAGGGGCAGTTCTATCTCGGCGCCATCGCCGTTGCCGCGGCAAGCTCGAAGCTGCTCGGCAATCTTCCCGCCCCCATTCTCATTCCGCTGCTGCTGCTGGTCGGCGCGATTGCCGGCATGGTGCTGATCCTGATCCCGCTCTGGCTCAGGCTGCGCTTCTCCGTCGATGAGGTCGTCACCAGCCTGCTCTTGAACTTCATCGCCGTACTCTTCGTCTCGATGCTGATCGATGGCGTTCTCAAGGATCCGCTGGCCTTTGGCTGGCCGCAGTCGCAATCCGTCAGCGATCATGCCATGCTGCCGAAGCTGATTGCCCGCTCGCGCCTGCATATCGGCTTTGCGATCGCGATCGGGCTGGCCATCATCGTCCATTTCGTCCAGTCCCGCACCGTGTTCGGCATGCAGTCGCGCGCAGCAGGCCTCAATCCCGGCGGGGCCGTCTTTGCCGGCGTCCCGCTTGGCAGAACGCTGGTGAAGGTCGCCTGTCTCTCGGGCGGGCTTGCGGGGTTGGCGGGAGCAATCGAGGTCATGGGCGTCAAGGGTTATGTGACGACCGACCTGTCGCCAGGCTTCGGCTATGCCGGTATCGTCGTCGCCATGCTCGCCAACCTCAATCCACTCGGCGTCGTCTTCGCCGCCATTTTCACCGCCACCATGTTCGTGGGCGCGGACGGCATGAGCCGCGGCCTCGGCATCCCGACCTATATCGCCGATGTCACGGTGGCGCTGTCGCTGCTGACGATGCTGATTGCATTGTTCTTCACCCAATACAGGATCCGGCGATGATGCAGCTGTTCGACATCATCGCTTCCGCCGGGCTCTGGGCGGCAATCCTGCGGATCGCCACGCCGCTGATTTTCGGCACGCTCGGCGCACTGCTCTGCGAACGGGCAGGTGTGCTCAATCTCGGCATCGAAGGCATCATGACCTTCGGCGCGATGATCGGCTGGCTTTCGGTCTATCACGGCGCCGATCTCTGGACCGGCCTGCTGATCGCCGCGGTCGCCGGCGGCGTCTTCGGCCTGCTGCATGCCGGCCTGACGGTGACGCTCGGCCTCTCCCAGCATGTCTCCGGTCTCGGCGTCACGCTGTTTGCCTCAAGCTTCAGCTATTATGTCTTCCGGCTGATCGTGCCGCTTGCCAATACCCCACCCACCATCGTGCCGTTCCAGCCGATCGCCATTCCTGGTCTCTCGACATTGCCCTTCATCGGGCCGGCCTTCTTCACGCAGACGGCGCCGACCTATCTCGCAATCATTGTCGCCCTGCTGATGGCCTACATCATCTTCCGCACCCCCGTCGGCCTTGCAATCCGCATGACCGGCGAGAACCCGCATGCAGCCGAAGCCCAGGGCGTCAATCCGATGAAGGTGCGCTATGGCGCGGTCATCATGGGAAGCGCGCTGATGGGAATGGGCGGCGCTTTCCTGACACTGTCGGCCTTCAACAGCTTCTTCCCCACAATGGTGCAGGGACGCGGCTGGATCTGCATCGCGCTCGTCGTCTTCGCCTCCTGGCGGCCGGGCCGCGCGCTTTTCGGCGCCCTGCTCTTTGCCTTCTTCGATGCCTTTCAGCTTCGGCTGCAAACCGCACTCAGCGGGCTCGTGCCCTATCAGCTCTTTCTGATGACGCCCTATATCCTTTCCATTGCCGCCCTTGCCGTCATGGCCCGCCGCGCCCGCGTTCCACAGGCGCTGATGCAGCCCTATCGGCGCGGCGAACGCTGAACCACTTCTGTCCAATGAGGCTCCGATGTTCGATCTGATCGTCAGAAATGCAAATCTCCCTGATGGCCGAAAGGGGATCGATATCGGCATCCAGGGCGGCAAGATCATCACTGCCGAGCCCAATCTCCAGGCGCAGGCGCAAGAAGAGATCGACGCGACCGGCCGGCTGGTCAGCCCGCCCTTCGTCGATCCGCATTTCCATATGGACGCCACCCTGTCGCTCGGCCTGCCGCGCATGAACGTATCCGGCACGCTGCTCGAGGGCATCGCGCTCTGGGGAGAGTTGCGCCCGATCGTGACGAAAGAGGAACTGGTTGATCGTGCGTTGCGCTATTGCGATCTGGCGGTCACGCAGGGCCTGCTCTTCATCCGCAGCCATGTCGACACCAGCGATCCCAGGCTGGTGACCGTCGAGGCGATGATCGAGGTTCGCGAAAAGGTCGCGCCCTATATCGATCTGCAGCTGGTCGCCTTCCCCCAGGACGGTTACTACCGCTCGCCGGGCGCAATCGACGCGCTCGACCGCGCCCTCGACATGGGCGTCGATATCGTCGGCGGCATTCCGCATTTCGAACGGACGATGGGCGAAGGTACGGCGTCAGTCGAGGCGCTCTGCCGCACCGCCGCCGATCGCGGCCTGCCGGTCGACATCCATTGCGACGAAACCGACGATCCGCTCTCGCGCCATATCGAGACGCTGGCTGCGGAAACCATCCGCTTCGGCCTGCAGGGGCGCGTCGCCGGCTCGCATCTGACCTCGATGCATTCGATGGACAATTATTATGTTTCCAAGCTCATTCCGCTGATGGCGGAGGCCGAGATCAACGTCATCCCCAATCCGCTGATCAACATCATGCTGCAGGGCCGGCACGACACCTATCCGAAACGCCGCGGCATGACCCGCGTGCGGGAGCTGATGGATGCCGGGCTCAACGTTTCCTTCGGGCACGACTGCGTCATGGACCCCTGGTATTCGATGGGGTCGGGCGACATGCTGGAGGTCGGCCACATGGCAATCCATGTCGCGCAGATGGCCGGCATCGACGACAAGAAGAAGATCTTCGACGCGCTGACCGTCAATTCGGCGAAGACGATGGGCCTTGCAGGCTACGGCCTGGAAAAGGGATGCAGCGCCGACCTGGTCATCCTTCAGGCCAGCGACACGCTGGAAGCGCTGCGGCTGAAACCCAACCGCCTGGCGGTGATCCGCCGCGGCAAGGTCATTGCGCGGTCGGCGCCACGCATCGGTGAGCTTTTCCTGGACGGGCGCCCGGCACGGATCGACGGCGGCCTGGATTACGCACCTCGTTATTGAGATGGGGCGAAAGCAAAAGGGCCGCGAAGCCGCGACCTCCTCAATCCGCCTGGCCTGGAGCCTATTTCTTCGAAGCCTCGTAGAGCGCCTTGGTTTCGGCGTTCATCGGGTAGAGGCCGGGCAGCGGCACGCCTTCATCGATCTTCGTCATGATCCAGGCTTCCATGCGCTCCTGTTCCGGCGCTTCATCGAGCACCGCCTCGAGCAAATCCGCTGGAATCAACACCGCGCCATCCTGGTCGACGACGATAATGTCGTCAGGAAAGACCGCAACGCCGCCGCAGCCGATCGGTTGCTGCCAGGCTACGAAGGTGAGGCCAGCGACCGAAGGGGGTGCTGCGACGCCGCGGCACCAGACCGGCAGGTTGGCATCGAGCACGCCGGCAAGGTCGCGTACGACGCCGTCGGAGACGAGGGCTGCAACGCCTCTCTTCTGCATGCGGGCGCAGAGAATATCGCCGAAGATGCCTGCATCGGTGACACCCATCGCATCGACGACGGCGACACAGCCTTCCGGCATCGCCTCGATCGCGGCGCGCGTCGAGATCGGCGAGGCCCAGGATGCCGGCGTCGCCAGATCTTCGCGAGCCGGAACGAAGCGCAGGGTGAAAGCCGGGCCGACGATGCGCGGCTGGCCGGGCTTCAGCGGAACGGCGCCGCGGATCCAGACGTTGCGCAGGCCCTTCTTCAGAAGAACGGTCGTCAGGGTCGCCGTCGAGACGGTTTTGAGGGTTGCTATCGCTTCAGCGCTGAGGGCCATCGGGTATCGGTTCCAATTCGGTTTCTGTCAGATGCTCTGGATCATGCCGCCATCGACGCGGATCACCGATCCGGTAAGATAGGAGGCAGGCTCGCTTGCCAGGAAGGTGACGACATTGCCATATTCTTCTGGTCGGCCATAGCGGCCGAGCGGAATGCTGCCGGTGCTCTCAGTGACGACGTCATCGATGGAGCGGTTTTCGCGTTTGGCCTTCTGCTCGTCGAGGAAGGTGATGCGGCCGGTGGCGATCCGGCCCGGCAGGACGATGTTGACGGTGATGCCGTCGCGCCCGACCTCGCGAGCCAGTGTCTTCGACCAGCCGACCAATGACAGGCGCAGTGCATTCGAGATGCCGAGATTGGCGATCGGCGCGACCACGCCCGACGAGGTCGAGGTGACGATGCGCCCCCATTTGCGCGCCCGCATCTGCGGCAGCACCCGATCGGTAATGGCGATGACGGAAAGGACCATGCTCTGGAAATACTGGTTCCAGACCGTCGGATCCTGGCCGGAGACAGTGGTCGGCGGTGGGCCGCCGGTATTGTTGACGAGGATATCGACCGGTCCGAACTGGCGCTCGATTGCAGCGACATGCGCATCGATCGAACCGAGATCGGAAAGGTCCCATTGCAGGGCCAGCGCCTTGCCGCCTTCGGACTCGATTGCAGCCGCGGTCTTCTCAGCGGCGGCGAGATCGATATCCGCCACGGCAATTCTGGCGCCTTCGCGCGCAAGCTTGACGGCAATCGCGCTGCCCAGTCCGCCGCCGGCGCCAAGCACCAGGGCCGTCTTGTCCTTCAGGCCGAAATCCATTCCGCTCGTCTCCTCGTATGGTCGAGCCATCTTTCGGAGCAACGGATCGTAAATAAAATATCGCTTCTGCTTCGTTCAGGAGATAGAAAAACTATCGATGGACACACGTTTTCTCGAAACCTTCATTGTCGTTGCCGAGCGGCACTCGCTGGCGGAGGCCGCGCAGCGGCTGAACCTCACGCCCGCTGCTGTTGCCCAGCGCATCCGCGCATTGGAGGCCGAGCTCGGGGTGCGGCTGCTGGTGCGCTCCGGCCGCGTCATGCGGCCGACGGAGGCGGGTTTTGCCATTCTCGAGCGTTGCAGGGATCTGGTGCGCGATACACGCGACCTGAAGGCGATGGCCGGGACCGCGACGATTTCGGGCGAGATGCGGATCGGGGCGATCAATACGGCGCTGACCGGCCTCGTTCCCGACATTCTCCACCGTCTCGCCCAGGATTACCCGCTGATCGAGATCTTCCTCAAGCCGGGCGCGTCGATGGACCTCTATGCCGAGGTTTTGAACGGCGCGCTGGATGCGGCCTTCATCATCGAGCCGCGATTTCCGATGCAGAAGACGTTGACCTTCAACAAGCTGCGCCAGGAACCCCTGGTGCTGATCGCTCCGCGGGACTGTGAGGGGGCGGATCCGCACGAACTGTTGAAGACCCTGCCCTTCATCCGCTACGACCGTAACCAGTGGGGTGGTCATATCGCCGACGAATATCTGCGCGAGAGCGGGATCCATCCGGTCGAGCGTTATGAGCTCGACGCGCTGGAGGCGATCGCGGTGATGGTAGACCGCGGTCTCGGAATCTCGATCGTGCCGGATTGGGCGCCGCCCTGGCCGGCGGGATTGGATATCGTCAAGCTGCCCCTGCCCCGCTCGTCCGCTATGCGCACCGTCGGCATCGTGGTGACGCGATCCTCGCCACGGGCAAATCTCGTCGCCGCGCTTCTGGAAACCAGCCGCGCGGCGATGGGAGCCTGATCAATTTCAGGCGATCTTCTGGCGAACCGGCAGCTTCCAGCCGGGCCGGACGAAGTGGCAGGTATAGCCGTTCGGAATCCGCTCCAGATAATCCTGGTGCTCGGGTTCGGCTTCCCAGAAATCGCTGACCGGCACGACTTCGGTGACGACCTTGCCGGGCCACAGGCCTGATGCGTCGACATCGGCGATCGTATCCCTGGCGACGCGCTCCTGTTCAGGGGTGACGTAGAAGATTGCCGAGCGGTAGCTCAAGCCAACATCGTTGCCCTGGCGGTTGCGCGTGCTCGGGTCGTGGATCTGGAAGAAGAATTCGAGGATTTCCCGATAGCTGATCCTTGAGGGATCGAAGATGATCTCGATCGCCTCGGCATGGGTTCCGTGGTTGCGGTAGGTGGCATTCGGCACATCGCCGCCGGTATAGCCGACGCGGGTCGAAATCACGCCCTTGTATCGGCGGATGAGGTCCTGCATGCCCCAGAAGCAACCACCGGCGAGGACTGCACGTTCTTCGGTCATTGGATATCTCCTTTTCCGCAAGAGATAGTATCTCCTGCCGCCAATTTCCACACGGTGCAAAGAGCACAGCTGTGCAATTTCCTCCAGATACGCCCGATCTGTCATGTCGATGTTACGCGCCGGCGCTAGCAAGGCCTTGGACAATCCTGCGGAGGCTGAGCCTCGACACCTGATGGAGACGGGTTATGAATAGACGCGAATTTCTGATCACATCGTCAGCCGCAGCCGGTCTGCTGGCTCTTCCGCGTTTCGCATCGGCCGCAGCCGGCACGATCGACCTCTACAGCGGTTCGGATGCAAACATCGTCGACCTCTGGAACAACACCATCCGTCCGGCCTTCGAAAAGGCGCATCCGGGTGTCGCCCTGAAGGTCACCGATGCCGGCGACAATAATGGCCTGCGCGCCATCGCCGACCGTGCGCTCGCCGCGCTGAAGACGAAGACCGATCCGCAGGCCGACCTTTTCGAGCAGTTCGATCCGCGCCTGCCATCCGGCGGCATCGATGCCGGGCTCTGGGTCAAGTTCTCCGGCGAGAACATCGAGGGCTACGACCATATCAATCCGCTTGCCTTCGACACTCCCTACTCGCTTCCCTATCGCGGTTCGCAGGTCCTTCTCGCCTACGACACGACCAAGCTCGACCCGAAGGATGCACCGAAGAGCTGGGATCAGCTCACCGCCTGGATCAAGGCCAATCCGGGCCAGTTCATCTACAACCGTCCTGATAAGGGCGGTTCGGGCGGAAACTTCGTCCGCCGCGCGATCCATGAGGCCAATGGCCGCGATCCAAAGAAGTTCAAGATCGACAATTTCACTGCCGACTTCGCCACTGAGACCCTGACGCCGGCCTGGAAGATCCTCAACGACCTCGCCGCGGCGCTCTATGACAAGGGCGCCTATACGGCCGGCAACACCCAGTCGATCCAGCTGCTCGCCCAGGGCGTCGTCACCATGGTGCCGGTCTGGTCGGACCAGGTGCTGCAGGCGATCTCCCAGGGTGTGCTGCCTGATACGACCGGACTCGTGCAGCTTAGCGATCTCGCCCTTTGCGGCGGCTTCTCCAGCATCACCGTGTTCTCGAACGGCGCCAACAAGGATGTGGCCCTGAAACTTGCCGCATTCATGCTGACGAAGGAAATGCAAGAAGCGATCATCACGGAGATCGGTGGTTTCCCCGCCATCTCTTGGGATCACATCTCCGACGACCTCCGCAAGAAATATGCCGACGTCATTCCGTCGACCATTCCGACCTTCCCGGGCGGCGATTGGGAAAAGGCGATTGCCGACGGCTGGTACCGCAATGTTGCGCCAAGCATCAGCCGCACCTGATGTCCACCGACACTGCGCCGGCGGTTCTGCGCCGTCCCCGGTCCATCAACAGGGGGAGCTCTAGCGGGCTCCTCCTCGTTGCCCTGCCGGTCCTCCTGCTCGCATGGCTGATCGTCTTCCCGATCTTTTCGGCGGTCGTCGGCACGATCTTCGTTCCAGGCCCTGACGGCGCGACGGAATTCTCGCTTGCCTCCTATCGCTTCTTCTTCACCGACGGCTACAGCCTCGGCAATTTGTGGCTGACGCTCTGGACCACAGCCGTCTGCGGCATTCTGCTTCTGGCGATCGGCCTTCCGATCGCGCTTTACCTCCGGTTCTCGCAAGGGCGCCTTGCCGCCTATGTGCAGGCTCTTGCGATCTTCCCGATGTTCGTGCCCTCGATCATCCTTGCCTATGCGCTGATCAGGACGATCGGGCCGAACGGCACCGTCGATCTGCTGCTGAACGCCGTCAGCCTGCCGAAGCTGCGCACGCCCTATCTGACGCCGTGGGGACCGGTCATCGGCCTCGTCTGGGACAATCTTCCCCTGACGGTGCTGATGCTGACGGCCGGGCTTTCCTCCATTTCGAACAGTGCGATCGAAGCCGCCCGCGATGTCGGCGCAGGCCCTCTCCGGCTGTTCATCTCGATCATTCTTCCGCGCATGGGCAATTCCCTGCTGGTCACCGCGTCCTTCGCCGTACTGGGCATCTTCTCCGCCTTCACCCTGCCCTATGTGCTCGGCTCGGCATCGCCGGAGATGATGGGGCCGTTCATGCAGCGCACCTTCGCCGACATGAACGACCCGCTGAACGCCATGACCCAGGCCGTCATCACATTCGGCTTCTGCCTGGTCTTCGGTATCTTCTATATCAGGTCGATCGCCCGCAACCGCGAGGCCCAGCCGTGAGTGCCGGCAGATCGAGCTTCGGCCTGCGATTCGACTGGATCGGCTTGCTCTTTGCGTGCCTGCTGACGCTGTTCATCGCGCTGCCGCTGATCGTCGTCGGAACATGGGCTTTCACCGAGGTCTGGCGTTATCCATCGGTGATCCCGCAGCAATTCGGCCTGCGTTTCTGGGGCCAGACGCTGGCACGTCCGGATGTCTGGGACGCGCTCTTCCTCAGCCTGCGGTTGACGACGATGGTGACAATTCTTTCCGCCGTGATCTGCCTTCCCGCGGCTTACGCCTTCGCGCGCATGCGTTTTCCCGGCAGGAACATCCTGTTCCTGTCGTTCCTCGCATCGCATGCCTTTCCGAAATTCGGCCTGCTCGTCGCCATTGCCGGCATCTTCCTGCAGCTCGGCCTGATCAGCACCTTCTGGGGCGTCGTGCTGATCCAGCTTGTCGGCACGCTGATGCTGATGATCTGGATTCCGGTCGCAGCCTTCCAGAATGTCGACCGGCGCATGGAAGAGGCAGCACGCGACGCCGGTGCCACACCGCTGCGCGTCTTCTGGTCGATCACCCTGCCGCAGGCCGCACCGACGATATCAGCCGCGCTGCTCTTGACCTTCGTCGGCACTTTCTACGAGACCGAAGGCGCCTGGCTGATCGGCGCGCCCGAGATTCGCACCATGCCGGTGCTGATGATCAGCTTCATCAACAACCAGATCGTCGTGCAATACGGCGCCGTACTGTCAGTCATGCTGTGGGTGCCGTCCTTTATCGCGCTGATGTTTGCGCGCCGCGTGATCGGCACCGGCGCCTTTGCGAGAGGCTTCGGCGCGTGAAGCTTTGCTACATCAGAGATGGTGAGCATGAGGTCGTCCGAAAACCGCTCACACTTTTGGGCATCATGCTCTAGTTCAGGGAAGGGTTTGAGAATGGCACATCTTTCGATCGAGGGCGTTTCGAAGCTGTTCGGGACCACCTTTGCCGTTCGCGACTTCTCGCTCGAAGTCGGCGACGGCGAACTCGTCTGCCTGCTCGGCCCATCCGGTTCCGGCAAATCGACGCTTCTCAGGATGATCGGCGGCTTCGAGCGCCCGAGCGGCGGAACGATCCGCATCGACGCGAAGGACGTGACGACGCTGCCGCCCGAGCGGCGTCCGACCGGCATGGTGTTCCAGAGCCATGCGCTCTGGACGCACATGGATGTCTTCAACAACATCGCCTTCGGTCTGAAGCTCCGCCGGCTGCCGAAAGCGGAGATCCGTGAGCGTGTCGAGGATGCGTTGGCCCTGGTCGGTCTTGCCGATTACGGGCAGCGGATGACGACGCAGCTCTCCGGCGGCCAGCAGCAGCGTGTCGCCCTTGCCCGCTCGCTCGTGCTCGAGCCGAAGATCCTTCTGCTCGACGAGCCCTTCGCCAGCCTCGACCAGCACTTACGCGAAAGGTTGAGGGAGGAAGTGCGCGATATCCAGCAGCGCCTCGGCATCACCACGCTCTTCGTCACCCATGGCCAGGACGAGGCCTTAGCGCTCGCCGACCGCATCGTCGTCATGCGCGACGGAGGCACCGAACAGATCGCTCCGCCAAGCATCATCTACCGGCAGCCGCAGACGGCCTTCGTCGCCGGCTTCATCGGCTCGATGAATTTTGTCCAGAGCCGCATCAAAAACGGCGTCTGCGAGCATCCGCTGTTTACGCTTGCCGTTCCCGTCGAGGACGGGCCGGTGACGCTGGCCGCCCGCCCGGAAGCGCTGACGATCCGTTCCTCGGGCCGGGTCGATGCTGCGACAGTCCATCGCATCGTCGATTTCGGCACCCACAAGATGGTCGATGTCGATCTTGCCGATGGCACACGCCTGAAGGCGATGGTGGCGCCGGATGATCAGATCCGGGCCGGGATGAGAGTCGAGCCGAGCTTCGCCGGCTTTTTCATCTTCCGCGACAACGAGCTTGTCCACGCCGAGTTGCAGATCATGCCGCAGTACCTCGGCGACCGCATTAAGTCGCACACATAGATGCCTTTGATTCGGCATGAACGGCGCTTCAAGCTGTTGACTATGCCAGCTCACGCCGTGTGATCTGATGCCAGGCCTGATGTTTCGAACTAAAGTTAAAGTTTAGTCCGCGTTTTCCATGGTCTTTTTGTGTATCCGCGGTTGTGCGGAGCGACCGCCATTTCGATTATCTTAAAAAATTCAAACAGAAATGAAGGAATTTTACACGAGTGCATTAGTACATTTACATATTATAAACGTCTTTATTTAAGAATTAGCACTACCAAAAGTAATGGTATTTGATGGGTTTCCGCACACGTTAACGGCCCATTGTGAAACGTTGGAGGAATGAATGTTGGGATTTGGCGCTGGCGCCGATGCAAAGGCCGTTCTCGAAGCGATGAGCAAATCTCAGGCGATCATCGAGTTCAAGCTTGACGGTTCAATCATCTTCGCGAATGAAAACTTTTGCCGGGCGCTCGGTTATCAGCTTTCTGAAATCGTTGGTCAACATCATCGCCTCTTCGTCGATCCGGCAGAAGCAGCCAGCTCCGACTACAAAGACTTCTGGGCAAAACTGGCGCGCGGTGAGTTCGATCAACGGCAGTATAAACGCATTCGCAAGGACGGCACGGAGGTCTGGATCGAAGCCTCCTACAACCCGGTCTTTAGCGGTGGCAAACCCTATAAGGTCGTCAAATTCGCGACCGATATCACCGCGCAGAAGCTGAAGGCGGCCGAAGATGGCGGCAAGCTGAACGCCATTTCGCGCGCCCAGGCGGTCATCGAGTTCACTCCGAAAGGCGAAATCGTCAATGCAAATGACAATTTCCTGACGACACTCGGCTATGAGCTGACGGAAATCCAGGGCAAACATCACTCCATGTTCTGTGAGCCAAGCTATAGCAACAGTGAAGATTATCGTCGGTTCTGGACGAGGCTTGCCGCGGGAGAATTCGTTGCGGATGAGTTCTTGCGTATCGGCAAGGGCGGCAAGAAGGTCCATATCCAGGCATCGTACAATCCGATCTTTGACATGAACGGCAAAGTGTTCAAGGTCGTCAAATTTGCGACCGATGTCACCACGCGCGTCGGAAATGTCGACCAACTCGCGGGAGCGCTGAAGGCTTTATCAGAAGGCGATCTGACTCAGACCATCGCCCTGCCCTTCCTGCCCACCTTGGAGAAGCTGCGCGCTGATTTTAACGACGCTTCATCGAAGCTTCGCGTTACATTGCAGACAATCTCGCAGAACGCTGGCGCCATCGCTGCGGCATCGCAACAAATACAATCTGCCTCGAACGATCTCTCCAAGCGTACCGAGCAGCAGGCTGCTTCCGTCGAGGAGACGGCCGCAGCGCTTGAGGAGATCACAACCACCGTCGCTGATTCCAGTTCCCGCGCCCAGGAAGCAGGGCAGCTTGTTCGCAAGACCAAGGAGAACGCGGAGAATTCTGGCAACATTGTCAGTCAAGCCGTGGATGCGATGGGCAAGATCGAAAAGTCCGCCGGCGAGATCGCCAACATTATCGGCGTGATCGACGAGATCGCTTTCCAGACTAATCTTCTGGCGCTCAATGCCGGCGTCGAAGCGGCCCGAGCCGGCGACGCTGGCAAGGGGTTCGCCGTCGTTGCCCAGGAAGTTCGCGAACTCGCCCAGCGATCGGCCAAGGCGGCAAAGGAGATCAAAGAGCTGATCAATGCCTCGAACGAACACGTCAAAAGCGGGGTTGCCTTGGTTGGTAATACCGGCAAGGCATTGCAGGAAATCGTGACCCAGGTCGTGCAAGTCGACGGTAATGTCGGCGCCATCGTCGAAGCCTCCAAAGAGCAGGCAACGGGTCTCAAGGAAATCAACACCGCCGTCAACACGATGGACCAGGGCACACAGCAGAATGCCGCCATGGTCGAGGAGACGACGGCCTCGGCGCATAGCCTTGCCAAGGAAGCAGAGCAGCTCTTCGATCTCCTCGGTCAGTTCAACATCGGGACAGGTGCCGGTGCATCTCGTGCTGCCCCGGTTGCAGCCGACCGGCATTTGCGGGCTATGCCGTCGCCAGCCCGTCAGATGACGGCGAAGGTGGCCCGAGCATTCAACGGGAATGGCGCGCTTAAAGGCGGCGACAGCTGGGAGGAGTTTTGATGGCGTCGATATCCAAAAATCGCGAGGGACGTACGTCTCTTGAAATCATTGCATTCCAATTGAATGGTCAGAGCTTCTGCATCGAGACCACCTCCATTCGAGAGATACGTGGATGGGCGGCTTCGACGCCGATCCCGCATGCGCCGCCGGAAATGGTCGGTATCATTAACTTGCGAGGCGTCGTCATTCCCACAATCGACTTATGTCGCAAGCTGGGGATGCCGTCGTCGGAAGCGACCGAACGCAGTGCAATCGTGGTCGCGGAAGTTCACGGCAAACCGATCGGCCTAATGGTGGATCAGGTCACCGATATGCTTTCGATCAACGCCGATGATCTGCAACAGGCTCCAGAGATTGTCAGTTCGCCGGACCGCTCATACTGTGAAGGAATTATCACTCACCAGTCTGGGATGATTTACTTTCTCAGCTTGACCAGAATGTTCGCTGACGACGACAAAGCATTGGCCGCTTAGTTGTCCCGGTTCGGCGTTCAAATCAAAGAGTAGAGCATGATGTCGTCCGAAATCCGCCCATAGACATCATGCTCTAGCACCGCGCCAACACAGTTGTCGGCTTGGCATCCGCTCATGCGGAAGCGGGATGATTGCACCGGAATGCGCCGGTTCATGTCTTGATCTGGAAGCCTCCCAGCAGCCATGGATGTAACGCCTTGCTGGCGGCCAGGATATCGCTCTTTCCGACAACCTTAGCGCCGGAAAAACGGGTGACGATGCCGCCCGCCTCTTCGACCATCAGCGCCGAGGCGCCGAAATCGTGGAGAGACAGCCCGTCTTCGAAGAACCCGTCCAGCCGGCCGCAGGCGACATAGGCGATCGACAGTGCCGCCGAGCCGAGGCGGCGCACGCCTGCCGTATTCGCCATCAGGCGTTTGATCGCATCGAAATAGATCTCTTCGGAAACCGCCTTGAGCTGGCCCGGGATCGGCAGGCCGGCGCCAACGAGCACATTTTCGATGTCGCCGACATCGGCGCAGCGGATGCGCTCGCCGTTCAGATAGGCGCCGCCGCCGATCTCGGCGCTGAACAGCTCGTCCTGCATGGCATCATAAACGACGCCCATGACGAGCCTGCCGCCTTCGACGATCGAGATCGTCATGCCGAAATGCGGAATGCCCCAGGCGTAATTGGTCGTGCCGTCGATCGGGTCGATGTAGATGATTGGCGTTTCCGGACCCGCCGTGCGGTTGCCGACGGCTTCCTCGCCCTGGATGGCATAGTCCGGGAAGGCCTTCGTCATCTCGTCGACGATGATTCGCTCGACGGCAACATCGATTTCGGTCTGATAATCGCGCGGCGCCTTGGCGAGCATTTCTGCCGACGTTCGTCGCCGCAGGGAGCCGCGGGCGGTTTCGCCCGCCTTCAATACCGTTTCGGCAAGCACGACGAGGCGGGAGGAGGCGGTCGGGGAAAGACGCGCGGAAATCGGGGAAGTTGTCATGAGAAAAGTCCGGATGCTGCTGATATGACGGAGTGAATCGCAAGGAGCCCATCCCTTCGCAGAGGCTGATGATGGTTTTATGAAGCTGCAAGCCACACCGAGCGGCTATCTCAGGATCGCTTCAAGCTCGGAAATGGTCGGAAATGCCTTTCTTGTTCCATGTCTTGAGACGGTGATGGCTGCGGCTGCAACTGCGTGTTCGATGGCTAGCCTGTCCAGCCGCTGCCCGCGCAGCGCGCAGGATGCAAGTGCTGCGGCCATGAAGGTATCGCCTGCGCCCGTTGTATCCACAACATCGCAGATCTGGGCGGGCACTTCGATACTATCGTGCCGGTTCACGAGCGTCGCGCCGTCGCCGCCCAGCGTCAGGACGATTTCGCGCAGCCCCCGGCTCAGAAGATATTCGGCAGCATCCCTGCCCGTCGTTCCCGTCAGGGCCTGCGCCTCGCCCTTGTTCAGGAAGGCGATGTCGATCAGATCCCAGAGATCGGAGAAATAGGAGCGCACCGGCGAGGGATTGAAGGCGGTGACCATGCCGATCGCTCTTGCATGCTCCAGGATGTCGCGGGTCGTCTGGTCGGACAGATTGCCTTGCAGCATCATCAGATCGCCGGAGCCGGCCGTCGACAGGATACGCCTGACATCGAAGAGGGACAGGCTTTGCGCCGATTGCGTCGTCGTGACGATGGCATTTTCGCCGCCCGGCAGCCGGAAGATGATCGAGACGTCGCTCGATGCATCTTTCATTTCGATCAGTTCGCTCCGAAGCGGCTCGTCTGCGAGGTAATGGCGTATCGTATCGGCCCTCGCATCCCTGCCGATAGGCGCCACCAGCGTTGTCGGAACGCCGCAGCGGGCCATGACGACAGCCTGGTTCGTGCCCTTGCCGCCGAGATCGCTACCCCCGGCATTGCCCAGGATGGAGGCGCCGATGACGGGAAGTTCGGAAACGGCGATGGTTTCGTCGATGGCGACGTTACCGATTATGTAGGCGCGCATGCATCCGCTTTCGCAAGGTGAGGCTAAAGGTAAGGCGCATCGTGAAAATCGACCTCGAGCTGCATCGCCCGGCCGAAGATCGCGCTGAGCCGCGCTTTTTCATCCTCTTCCAGCGTTTCGCCTGTCATGTCGAGTTCATTCTTCAGCCATTGCGCCTGGGCGGCGAAATTCGGATCGACATGCAGGTCGACCCATTCTTTTAAGAGCGGATCGCTGATCGGGCGGTTGGCTGCTTCCTTCGACCATGTCCAATACATCCACTCGGCCGCAAACATCGCCGCGACCGTGTCGAGGAAACCGCCTTGGCGGGCGATCTCCAACATGCCGGTGCGAAAGGCCTCGACCTCGGCGATGCCGGTATCGAAGGACGAGGGATCGATGCCGCGGCTGGCGAAGGTGCGCTCGAAATAGGCGATTTGCTCGTTGGCGAGCGCATCGAGAACCGCGATCAGCCAACGCTTCTGCATCATCGTCTTGGCGGTCGCCGCCGCATAGGCGAAGATCGAGATGGCGCTGTCGACGAAGGCCCCTTCATAGACGAGATAACGTTCGAAAGCCGCCTTGCTCAGCGTGTCGTTCTTGACGTCCTCGACGAAGCGGTGGCTCAGCATCGTCCGGAAGACAGCATCGTTCTCGCGCAGGATGCGGGCCGAAAGGCTCTCTGCCGCCATGCTCAGCCCTCCAGTCCCGGTTCGGCCGCCGCCCGGAAGGCGCGCACCCGCTCGACGTCGACCGGGTTCCACCAGACGCCGCCGCGCTTCAACGAAGACGCAACGATGACGCCGTTGGTGCGGCGGAGAATATCGACGATATTGTCCTTGTTGACGCCGGAGCCGACGAGCAGCGGCAGGTGTGTCGCCGCACCGATCTCCTCGATTTCTTCCATCGTTGCCGAATTGCCGGTTCGCTGGCCGGTAGCGATGACGCCGTCGGCATCGAAGAAGGCGAGATCGCGCGTCAGTTCCTGGATCGAGCGGTCGGCGACGATGGCGTGGCTGCCATGCTTGACGTGGCTGTCGGCAAAGACCTTGATGTGCTCGGCCCTCAACAGCGAGCGGTAGCGCATGGCCTCGGCCGCCCTGCCCTCCATGAAGCCTTCATTGGCGACATAGGCATTGGCCCATTGATTGACGCGGATGAATTTGGCGCCACCCGCCATGGCAATGGCGAAGGCTGGAATCGGTGCGTTGGCCAGCACGTTGACACCAAGCGGAATGCCGGCGGCGCGCGCGATCCGGTCGGTGACGACGGACATGAAGCCGGTCGTCTCGGGGCCGATATCCTCGGGCTTCGAAAACGGCACATCGCCGTGATTTTCGATGATCAGCCCATGCAGGCCGCCTTCCACGCAGGCTTCAGCGTCGCGCATACACGCGTCGTAGATCGCATCCATCGCAGCCCCCCGGTAGCGCGGCGCGCCCGGAAAGGCCGGGCAATGGATCATGCCGATCAGAACCTTGTCCCTGCCGAAGATATCCCTGATGGCGTTGGACGGCCTGTCCGAAATTTCCTGCATGTCACTCCCTTTCCAATTCCGTGCGCGGTAAAATCACGCCTGCTTTTCGGTGAGCCAGCCGAGGATGTTCTTCCAGAGCCGGCCGTAGCCTTCCCATTCGCAGAACGCGGGCGAGAGCCAGTGCGGGCCGATATCCGACGTCCAGGCCGCCGTCCGCCCAGTGCCGTGCGTGCCGACGACGAGCAGCGGATGGCCGCCCTGATCCTCCGGCAGGCGCGCGACGATCTCGACATCGGCATGGTCTCGCACTTCGACCTCGTTGACGCCGAGAAGCACCGGCCAGGCGCCTTCGAGACCCTGCATCGTCGGATGCTCCGGCTTCACGACCTCAGCAACGGTGCCCTCGGGAATTTCGACGCGGTCGTCATACGGCAGGCAGGTGACGGGCAGCGTGTCTTCGACGGGGGTACGCCGCCAGCGCGCCTTGCCGTCGATGCCCTGGAAGGAGAAGTAGCCGCCGACCATCAGCAGGCCGCCGCCCTTCTCCACCCACGCCTTCAGAAGCTTCAGGCGGTTCGGCACGGTGCGCGAATGCAGCCACACATCCGGCGGCAGCAGCAGCGAGTTGGCGCCGATATCGGAGAGAATGATGGCGTCATAGGCGTCGAGCCCGGCGATCTCGAAGGGGAACTTCTCCACCGCCTCATGCGCCGGCATATAGGTGAGCTCGAAGGCGCTGCCGGCGAGCGCCTTGACCAGCGGTTCGGCGCCGAGATGGAAGGTGACGCTGCCGAACTGGTCGAAGCCTTTGTAATGCGTGGCGGAGCTGACCCAGCTCTCGCCGACAAGGAGGATTTTTTTTGTCATGGTCTGCGGTACCTGTGATCGATTGAATTGATGGAGCTAAGCTCCGGCATGAAAGACGCGGCGCGGATTGCTGCGCATCATTTCGTCGAGAACCGTCCTGTCGAGGCCGTGCCGCTGAAGACGGGGAAGGAAGTGGCGGAGGATATAGGCGTAGCCATTGCCGCCGTAATGCGTCAGCATCATCTTCAGAAAGACGTCGTGCGACAGAAGAATCCGGTCGAGATAACCGGCCTCGACGAGACGCACGATCGCACGCGCCGCCTCCTCGTCGCTCGGGCATTGCACCTGCTGGTCGGCATAGAAGAAATCCATGCCGATCATGTCGTATTCGATGAAGGCGCCGCGCTCCGCCAGCTCGCTCTGGTAGGCGATGTCGTCATGCGACGGATTCATATGGCAAAGCACGGTGTGGCGGAGATCCGCCCCCTCCTCCGCCACCACGTCGAGCACGCGGTGGCCGAGACGGAACCAGCCCGGCAGATGCACCATCAGCGGAAGCCCGGTCAGCACCTGTGCGCGTGCCGCACCGCGCAGCGACTTCTCCTCCTCAGCGGTGAAATCCGAGGAGACGCCGATCTCGCCGATCAGGCCGATCCTGACGCCGGTGCCGTCGACCCCTTCCCTCGCCTCGCGGACGATTTCACCCGCGATGTCGTCGACGCCCATCGCGGCGACGCCTTCAGGATGTGAGGAGCCGAGGTAATAACCCGCCCCCATCACGATGTTGAGACCGGATGCTTTCGAGATGCGCTGGAGTGCCAGGGGATCACGGCCGATGCCCTTGCAGGTCGGTTCCACCACGGTGCGCCCGCCCGCCGCGGCGAAATCCTTGAGTTCTGTCACTGCCAGATGTTCGTCATCCAGCGTGATATTGTGCTTGTTGACGAAGGGGTCCTGCCGGAGTTCGCCGAGGATCTCCATGCAGACGAAGCTTTCGGCGAGATATTGCCGTTCCGGCGTCTTCGGCGCATGCCACCAGCAGCGGCAGTCGTTGAGGATATGCTCGTGCATCAGCGTCACGCCGAGTGCATCCGCCGAGATGGAGCCGGTAACGGTCATCACCTTGCCGGAGCGGACATGGGCTTCGGATAGGCTTTCTGTTGTCTGCTCGCTCATCGCTTCATCCTTTCCTGCCCAGCCGGAAATGGAAATTGGCCGTGAAGATGCGCGTATTCAGCCAGATGGCGACGAGGATGATGGCGCCGGTGACGATCTGGGTGAAGAACGGCGATATGTGCATCAGGATCAGGCCGTTGCCGATGACGGCGATGGTCAGCGTGCCAAGCACGGTGCCGAGGATGGTGCCGCGTCCGCCCATCAGCGACGTTCCGCCGAGCACCACGGCGGCGATTACCTGCAGCTCGAAACCGACGGCGGCATTGGACGAACCGGAGCCGAGGCGAGCGGCGATCAGCAGGCCGGCGACGGCGCAGGCGACGCCGGAGATGATATAGACCGAGGCGATGATCCATTTGGCGGGCATGCCGACGCGCCGCGCCGCCTCTGCATTGGAGCCGACCGCCACGACCTGCCGGCCATATTTGGTCGCGGTGATGACGACATAGCCGAGAATGGCGATGGCGACGGCAATGACCGCTGGGATCGGGAAGCTGAGGATTTCGCCCCGACCGAGCGCGAAGAAGCCCGGCGCATCCTTGATCGGAATCGAATAGCCCTGGGTCAGATAGAGCGCCAGGCCGCGCAGGATCGAGAGGCCGGCAAGCGTGACGATGAAGGCCGGGATGCCCTGATAGGCGGTAAACCAGCCCTGCACCAGCCCCATGAAGCCGCCGAGCACGATCATGCCGATGACGACCGACGGCCAGGGAACACCCATCGCCATGATGATCGCCGCAACCGCATTGACGAGCGCGACCTGCGATCCGACCGAAAGATCGATGCCGCCGGTGATGATGACGAAGGTCATGGCGATGGCGACGATCAGGATGGGAGCGGCTTGGCGCACGATGTTCAGGATGTTGCCGAGCGTGAAGAAGGTTTCGCTGCCGATCGAGAAGAAAATCATGCAGGCGAGGAAGAAAATGGCGATCGACAGGACCTGTGCGTGTTCACCGAAGAAATCGGCGACGCGCGAGCCGTGGCCGCGTTCCGTATAAGCCGTCATTGCCTGGCTCCTTCACCGACGATCAGCCTGACGAGATCTTCGAGATTGGTGCTGCCGATCTGCCGTTCGGCCACCTTCGTGCCCTCGTACATCACCGCAATGCGGTCACAGACCCGGAAGAGATCCTGCAGCCGGTGGGTGATGAGGATCACCGAAACCCCATTTGCCTTGACGCGGTTGATCAGGGCCAGAACCGCCTCGACCTCGGCGACGGCAAGTGCGGACGTCGGCTCATCCATGATCAGCACCTTCGGCTTGAAGGAGGCGGCGCGTGCGATCGCGATCGCCTGACGCTGCCCGCCGGAAAGCTGGGCGACCTTCCCGGTCAGCCTCGGGATGCGGATCTCAAGCGAATCCAGCATCTTGCGGGCTTCGGACAGCATCGTCCTGGTGTCGAGAAACGGCCCGCGACTGAGTTCGCGGCCGAGGAAGAGATTGCCGACGACATCGATATGGTCGCAGAGGCTGAGATCCTGGAACACCATTTCAATATTTCTGCCACGCGCGTCCGCGGGGCCGGAGAAGCGAACCTCCTCACCTTCCATGGTGATGGTGCCGGCATCGGGAATGTAGGTTCCCGAGATGATCTTCGTCAGCGTCGATTTGCCGGCGGCGTTATCGCCGACGAGGCCCAGGCATTCCCCGGGGAAGATGTCGAGATCGACGCCGCGCAACGCCTGGTGCGAGCCGAAGGACTTGCGGATGCCGCGCAGCGAGATGCGCGGGTCGGATCGGGTGCCGCCGGATGTGCCGGTTCCGGAGGGTGCGACCCCTCCGGAACCGGCGGCAGCGATGTCACGCTGTCCGCTCTCGATCATTTGAAGACGGCCCGGTATGGCTCGACATTCTCCTTGGTCACGATGGTGATCGGCACCGAGATCGTCTTGGTGACGGCTTCGCCGGCCGAGGCCTTGACGAGCGCGTCGACGGCGGCACCGCCCATCGCGGCCGGATCCTGCTGGACGACGGCGATGACGAAGCCGGCATCGATGCCGGCAATGGCTTCGGCAGTCAGATCCCAGCCGAACACCTTGATCTTATCCTGCTTGCCCTGGCTCTGGACGGCGGCGATCGCTCCCATCAGGGCCGGCTCGCCGGTGGCGTAGATCGCGGTCAGGTCAGGATTGGCGGTGATCAGGTTTTCGGCCGCCGCAAGGGCGTTGTCCTGGATGTTCTGCCCGTCGACGACGCCGGCCATTTCAATGCCGTCGACGCCTTTCAGGGTCTTCTCGAAGCCGTCCTGGCGGATGTTCTGAATGAACGAGTTCAGCGCGCCGACAACGCCGAGCTTGGCCTTGCCGCCCATGTTCGCCTTGACGTAGTCGAGGAAGTATTTGCCCATGTCGGCGCCGGCCGCGGCGTTGTCCACGCCGATCTGCGCCTTCTGCGGACCATCAGGCAGGATGGCGTCGATGGCGACGACGGGAATGCCGGCATCGGCCGCCTGCTTGACCGCCGGCATGATGCCGTTGACGTCGATCGCCACGACGGCAAGCCCGGAGACCTTTTCCTGGACGTAGGTTTCGATGGCGCTGTTTTGCGCCGTCGTCTCGTTGTTGGCGTTGAAGATCACCAGCTTGACGCCGGCAGCATCGGCCGCCTTCTGGGCGCCCTCATTCATCTGGTTGAAGAAAAGCGCCTGCTGGTTGATCTGCACCAGTGCGACCGTCTTCTTTTCCTGCGCCTCAGCGCTGGACAGGCCGATGAAGGTCAATGCCGTAAAGCCGGCGGCTGCGATCATCGTTCGTCTTGTCAAATTCAGTGTCATGTTCTCATCCTCTTTTGGTTTTTTGACGTTGCTGATTATTATTTCGCAGGCGGCGCAACGGAGTTCCGCACCACGATTTCGACAGGCACCAATTCCTCCGAAGCGGATGGTTTCCACTCGTGCCAATTGGTTTCTAGAAGCAGCTCCAGCGATCGCCGGCCGATCTGGCGCACCGGCTGGCGGATGGCCGTCAGCGGCGGCGCAAAAAGATGAAGCGGGCCGACATCGTCGAAGCCGATGACCGAGATGTCGCCGGGGATCGAGACGCCCCGGCTGCCGAAGACCTCGACGAGCCCGATGGCGATCTCGTCGGAGCTGGCGAAGATCGCCGTCGCCTCTCGGTCTCCGGCGAGATATTCGAGCGCCGCCGCACGGCCGTATTCGATGGTGTATTCGCCGGCATAGCGGTCGACCCGGGCTTCCTCGCCATGCCGCTCCCTCAGCGCCTTCAGCAGGCCGTCATAACGCCTGCGGGCGCTGATCATGCGCTCGTCGCCGCCGATGAAGAGAACGTGGCGATGGCCTTGCTCGGCCAGGTGCTGGCCGGCGAGATAACCGCCCTGCTCATTGTCGCAGAACAGCTTCGGCGCCTTCGAATCCGGAATGTCCTCATCGACGATGATGACCTTGCCGCTGCCGTTGATGAGGGCAGCGAGCGCACCGTCGTCGGGATGGTTGGTGACGAAGATCAGGCCGTCGACGTGATTGCGCTCGATCAGTTGCAGATATTCGATCTCGCGCCCCGGCCGGTTGAGCGTGGCGTGCAACGAGACCGCAAGCTTCTTTTCATCGGCCGCCTGCTCGACGGCGGCGACAAGGGTCGCGAAGAAAGGGTTGGCGATATCGGGCACGACGAGGCCGATCGTGTCCGAGCGCCCCCTGCTTAAGCGACGCGCATGCGGGTTCGGCCGGTAGTTCAGCGTCTTGATCGCATCCTCGATGCGCTTCTTGGTCTGAAAGGGAAGATCGAGGCTTCCGTTGACGAAACGCGACACTGTCGTGACCGACACGTTGGCCGCGGCTGCAACATCCTTCAGACTTGGTGTCGTTCCCTTGGCCATTGATTGGACCTATTGTAAAGCGGTTTAGTAAAGCGCTTTACAAGACAATATCGATTGCTCGCCGTTGTCAACAGCGATGAATGTGCAGGATCTATTTTTCTTGCCGATCGAAGCTCGACTGGCAGGCCGTCAGGCGATCGTCGGCTCGAGCTTGTCGCGCAGCCAGTCGCCGGCGATGCTTTCGAGATCTGGCTCGACGGTGTCACCCGGTTCGATTTTGACAATAGCAAGCCGACGGGCCGCGGCCTTTATATGGCGTGGTCCGTCGAGGCGTCGAAGAGATGGATCTGGTCGGGATCGACCGACAGTCCGATCATGTCTCCTGCCTTGACCCTGTCGCGGCGCGTCTCGACGATCGTCAGTTCCGGCTGGGTCTCCGCGACGATGAAGGTCGAGGAGCCGGTCGATTCGACGAATGCAATCGGCACATCGAAGCTGCCGTGTCCGGGCTCGACGACGCCGATATGTTCCGGACGGATGCCGGCGATGAGCTTACGTCCGGGCTCGATGGCACGGGTGATCGCAAGCGTCTGCTTCATCGCGCCGAAGTCCAGGATCAGGCTCTTGCCGTCTTCCGCGGCAATCGCGGGAATGAAATTCATGGCCGGCGAGCCAATGAAACCGGCAACGAACCGGTTTGCCGGCCGGTCGTAGAGGTCGAGCGGCGCGCCCTGCTGTTCGATGACGCCATCGCGCATCACCACCACATGGTCGGCCATCGTCATCGCTTCGATCTGGTCATGGGTGACGTACACCGAGGTGGCGCCCAGCCGGTCGTGCAGGGCGCGGATTTCCTTGCGCATCGAGACACGGAGCGCTGCATCAAGGTTGGAAAGCGGCTCGTCGAACAGGAAGGCCTGGGGATTGCGGATAATGGCGCGGCCCATGGCTACACGCTGCCGTTGGCCTCCCGAAAGCTGGCGCGGATAACGGTCGAGCAGCCGGGAAAGACCGGTGATGACAGCGACTTCCTCGGCTTTCTGCTTTGCCTCAGCCTTGGGGACGCCGTGCATTTTCAGCGAATAGGTCAGGTTCTGTTCCACCGTCATATGCGGATACAGGGCGTAACTTTGAAAAACCATGGCGATATTACGCGCCCGCGGCGGCACGTCGTTCATCACCTCGCCGGCAATCTTCAGCGTGCCGCCGGTAATTTTTTCCAGCCCGGCAAGCGAGCGGAGCAACGTGGACTTGCCGCATCCGGACGGACCGACCAGCGCGACGAACGTGCCCTTGGGAATTGAAAGGTTGACATTCTTAAGCGCGTGAAAGGCGCCGTAGTGCTTCTCGATGCCCAAGAGTTCGATCTGGATGTCCTGGCTCATGCCGAAAACCTTGCTGGTCCCCAACCGGGACCGATGAGATGGCCAAGGGTGAAAAATGTCGTCATTTGACTGCTCCGGCGGCGATGCCGCGCGTTAGCGTGCGTTGGAAGATCAAGAAGAAGATCACGGTCGGTATTATACCCAGGAAAGCCGCCGAGGCCTGCAGCACCGGGTCCGACATATTCTGACCGCGGGTGAGGCCCATGGCGACCGAGACCGTCTGGTTGTTATTGGACACCAGCATGACGAGCGGGATCAAGAATTCGTTCCAAGTCCAGATGAAAAAGAAGGTTCCCAGGACCATGAGTGTCGGCCGCAGTACTGGGACGACGACGAACCAGAGCGTTTTCCAGTGGGTCGAACCATCCATCTCGGCCGCTTCGAGGATTTCCTTGGGAAAGGTACTCAGCACGGTCGATAGCAGGTAAGTCCCGAAAGCGCTTTGCAAGACCGCGAAAATGATGATCACGGAAAGCTGCGTATCGTAGAGACCGCTCGCTTTGGCCATGTAGTATAGCGGGTAAATGATCGACTCCTGCGGCACCATAATGCCCAGAAGAAAGACCACCAAAATCACGCGCGAACCCGGCACCTTGCCGACCCCAATCGCATAGGCGTTGAACAGGCTTATCAGCACCCCCAACACTGACACAGCGAGACTGATCACCACGCTGTTGAGCAGCTTGCGGCTGAAATCAGACACCGTCCAGAATTTCTCGATCGCCGTGAGATCGATCGACCGGGGAATCGATAGCGGTCCGCCAACCGCGTATTCGGCACTGGCCTTGACGGCGTTGAGCAGAGCAAGGAAAAAGGGAAAGAGCGTAAAGGCGAGGAGTAGAATAAGGATGGCCAGCACCACCCACCGCATGGGATCGCGTCGCGCGCGATCGGCTGCCGCCGTCGCCTTTGTCTTGGTCGTAACATCGCTGAGAACTGAGTAAGCCATGATCTACTCCTTCGACTCCTGCTGGCTCTGGAAGCGTAGGAAAATGACAGCCAACGCAATCGTCAGAGTCGTTTGCACGACCGCGATGGCCGCGGCATAGCCGACGCGCTGTGTTGTGAAGAAGTGGTAGTAAGTCAGATAGGATGGCACGAGGGTGGCATTGTCGGGGCCGCCGGCGGTGATGACAAAGATTGGCGCAAAGACTTTAAGCGCTGCGATCAGCGTGGTCAGAACAACGACGAAAATCTCCGGCGCCAGAAGTGGAATGGTGATCGTCACAAACCGGCTCCACCAGTTTGCCCCATCGAGCTCCGCAGCCTCGTAGAGAGAAGGGTCGATACGCGAAAGACCGGCCATGAAAACCACCAGACAGTAGCCGACCTGTATCCAGACAATGACGAGCGAGACGGCAGCAAGCGCGTATGTCGCATCGCCGATCCAGTTCTGTGCAAAATTACCCAGGCCGATGGCCTTTAGCGTGATGTTGATGACACCGACGGGATTCAGAATCCAGCCCCAGAGAACGCCCGCGACCGTTACGGGCAGAATCTGCGGTAAGTAAAAACCGGCCCTGAAAAAGCTCGATACCCATTCACCGAATTGGTCCCTGACATAGTCGAACAGCAGAGCGGCCAACACCAGGCCAATGCACACCGGTATGACGGTCATCGAAACGATGAACAGCAGCGTGTGATACATCGATCCCCAGAATTGATCATCCGTCAGCAGGCGATGATAATTCTGCAGGCCGACCGGTCGTGGCGTGCCGACGCCTTTCCATGCCGTGAAGCTCAGCCCGAGATTAGCAAGCTGCGGTATGAGTACGATTAGAATGAAGCCGATCGTCCCCGGAATGAGATAGAGGCTATAGCTTCGTGAACCGTCGCTCGATCGCTGGCTGGATATGGCCATATCATTCTTCCTTCAGCCTCGCATGCTGGGCTGCGCCTTGGGCGCAGCCCAGCATTCAAGGTCGCGCTACTGATTTTCCTGCGTGTCGTCGTAAACCTGCTTGATCTGTTCCACGAACTGCTCCGCAGTAAGACTGCCCTGGAAGAGACCGGTGTCTTTCTGGTTGAGCACGTCGTAGTAGCCGGGAACCGGCCAGTCAGGATAGAAACCGAGGCCGCTTTTGTCAGAGATCTGCTTGAAAACCGCTGCGGCGTTCTTACCGATGGGGTTGGTGATGACGGAAAGATCAGCGGCGATCGGCACGCCGCCGGCATTGCCGAGTTCAGCTTGATATTTCGGCGATAAGGTCAGGCTGATCCACTCGGCGGCGAGATCGGGATTCTTGCTACCCTTGGGAACGACCCAGAGATTGCCTGTCGAGCCGACCGAATATTTCGGCGTCGGAATGACGAACTGACCCCACTTGAAGTCCTTGATGGTCGAGGCGAAGGTGCCGAGATTCCAAGTGCCCGAGACGTACATCGGCGCCTTGCCGGAGGTGAAGAGCAGAGCCGCGTCCGGGTCCTTCATGCCCGTGGAGTCCTTGTTGATGTAGCCCTTTTTGACCCAGTCGAGCAATGTCTGCGCCGCATAGAGGTAGGGCGCGCCGTCGAGGGGAGCCTTCAAACCCTGATAATTCTGGACCCAGGCGTCATCGGCCTTGGTATAGGCTAGAGAGGCTAGCAAGTGCTGGCCACTGGTGTCGATGGCGCCGAGCGCGAGAGGTGTGAGACCCTTCTGCTTGAAGGCTTCCATGTCAGCGACCCACTCTTCGAGCGTCGTCGGCGGCTTGAGGCCTGCCTTTTCGAACATGTCAATATTGTAGAAGCACGAAACATATTCGCCGAAGACCGAAACGCCCCAAACAGGGCCGGAGCCATAGATGCCCTTTTCGTCATAACGGCTAAGGACAAGATCGCCTTCGTTAAGGATCTTGTCCCAGCCTTCCTTCTTCACATAGTCATCCAGATTGGTCAGTAATCCCTGGCTTGCAACCAAGCCAGCGGTCGCATTGCCCTTGTTGTACTCGAGCACGTCGGGGGCCTGATCGGAATTGAGGATCATGCCGCCTGAGGCCTGCAACTGCTGAAAGGTCTTCTGCTCGAAGCTGACGTTGATGTCCGGATGTTTCGCCTTGAACTCCTCGAGCGCTTTCTTCCAGACAATGCCCTGAGCCGTGGTCGGCTCCTCGAACCACCAAATCTTGAAGGTCTTCTGTTCGGCATGGCCGACCGAAGTCATCAGCATCGCCGTGCCGAGTGCTAGCGCAAGTCTTGCAATTCTTTTCATGCTTTCCTCCCAAAAAAGCGGCCGCGCCGCGAAAAGACCCAAGTTAGTCAGTCATGGAGCCGCCGGGCCTCCCAGCCCGGTGGCAATAGCTTAGGCGGTCGATCAGGGATCAACAACGAAATCTCCACCCCGGCACTTCTTCAGATAGTTGAGCCCGTGAACCTGACCAGTCATCTCCAGCGCGTCGCGATAGACCGGGTCATGCCAGCCTTCGATGTCGATCGAGCCGGACCAGCCGGCAAGGCGCAGCTCGGAAATGATGTCGGTCCAGTTGCTGTCGCCGAAGCCCGGCGTGCGCATGAAGACAAACTTCTCCTTGCCGAAGATACCGTGTTCCTTGATGACCTCCCAGCGGATGGTCGCATCCTTGCCGTGGACATGGAAGAATTTGTGCGCCCACTTGCGGATCTGCGGCAAAGGATCGATCAGATAGACCATCTGATGGCATGGCTCCCATTCCAGACCGATATTATCATCCGGGGTCTCGTTGAACATCAGTTCCCAGGCATCGGGATTGTGGGCGATGTTCCAGTCGCCGCTTGCCCAATTGCCGTCCATGGCGCAATTCTCGAAGGCGATCTTGATGCCCTTGTCGGCAGCGCGCTTGGCGAGCTCGCTCCAGATCTGCTTGTAGCGAGGCAGGCTGTCTGTCAGCGGCTTGCCGCGGATGCGGCCGGTGAAGCCTGCAACGCAGGTGGCGCCGAAATGATGGGCATTGTCGATGCAGTCCTTCCAGCCCTGCAGCGTCTCGAGGTCGATCGCGGTCTCCTCCAGCGGATTGCCGAACATGCCGAGCGTCGAGATGGTGATGTCGCGGTCGCCGATCGCATCGAGGCAGCGTTTGCCGAGTTCGGCAAGGTCCTGGCCCTTCGTCGTCTGCCAGAAGAAAGGCTCGAAGCTTTCAAAGCCCATTTCGGCGATCTCGCCGATGCGGGTAGCGGCATCGCCCTTGTTGCCGCTGACCATGGTGCCGATGCGAATGGATTTTGCAGGGTTGCTCACGTCAGTTCATCCTATGCTGAAATTTCGACGCGCTTGCCCGTCCTGGCGCTTTCGATCGCGCCGAAGACCATGGCAAGGCTTCGGATATTGTCGGAATTGGCGGTCTCGGGCCGTCTGCCGGTGCTGATCGCCGCGATGAAGTCGGCGATGACGCTGGCGTGGCCATGGGTTTCCTCGTCGTGTTCCGGACCGGGAACGTTTACGACAGCGTGCCCACGCAAAAGGCCGGGCTCTTCACCGGCGACAGTCGCCTTGAAACTCTCCTCGCCATCCCAGATGAGCATTCCCTTCGAGCCGACGAGGCGCCACTGGCTTTCCCAACTGGTGCGTTCGCCTTCAGCGCACCAGGAGCCGCGATAGGTGAAGACGATGTCATCGGAAAATTCGAAGATGGCGTTGGCCGAGGCGCCGTGCCGATACCACGAGCCCTTCGGATTGCGCTCGACGCAATAGACGGCGAGCGGCTTCCGGCCGGCGACGTAGCGCGCCGCATCGAAGGTGTGGATCGCCATGTCGAGAAGCAGGACGTTGTCCATCTCTTCGCGGAAGCCGCCGAAATGCGGCGCCAGGAAGAAGTCGCAATGGATGCCGGTGAGTTCGCCGATCGCGCCGCTGTCGACGAAGCGACGCAGGCGCCTCACGCCTGATATGAAGCGACGGTTCTGGATGACAGCGTGGATGCGGCCGGTCTCGGCGGCAAGGTCGACCAGCGCAGCGCCCTCGGCAAGCGAGGCCGCCATCGGCTTTTCGCTGAGCACATGGCAGCCGGCCTTGAGTGCCGTCGAAACGACGTCGTAGCGTGCGGCCGGAATGACGATGTCGAAGACCAGGTCGGCCTTCGTGGCCGCGATGACGTCGGACAGGTCCGAACCGATGACGGCGCCTTCAAGCCCGAACTCCGCGGCAAGCTTTTCCGCCGTCTCCCGGTTCAGGTCGACAAGGCCGACGATGGTGATGGAGTCGGCCAGCAGCGGGTTGGAAGCGATGGCTCGCAACCAACCTTTGGACATAGCTCCGCACCCGCACAGAATGGCACTGAATTTCACGATTTCCTCCAGGGGAATGGTGTCAACTCTCCTCGTGACACGCACTCCGTAAACGTTTACGACTGTATGCGGAAACATTTTGCGGTGTCAATAGACGCCAAATGGGAAATTACCGATGGGAGGAAAATCGTCAGCGATGAAGGGGATTCGCCAGCTTGCCGAACACTTGAATATCTCGATCGGCACGGTCTCCCGCGCGCTGAACGGCAAGCCTGATGTCAATCAGGAAACCCGCCGGCGGGTGCTGGCAGCAGCCGAGGAACTCGGCTACGTCGCCAACCAGTCTGGGCGGAGCCTGAGGCAGGGCGAGACGAAGGTCATCGGATTGATGATCGAATCCAGTAAGGAGACGGTCGAGAACGCCGACAACTTCTTCCTCGGCGTCACCAGCGGCCTGCAGAGCGTCTTTGCCCGCCACAAGCTCGACCTCATCATGCTGCCCTGCCCGAGTGACGAGGACCCGCACGAATATCTGAAGCGGATGGTGGCGCGGCGCATCGTCGATGCGATGATCATCTCGGACACGCGGCGCGTCGACCGGCGCATCGACTTTCTATCGCGGGCGAAGATCCCCTTCGTCGCGCTCGGCCGCAGCCTTTCGGCCAGCAATTTCCCCTGGATCGATCTCGATTTCGAGGGCGTGGCCGACCATGCCGTCGAGCGGCTGATCACGCTGGGCCACCGCCGGATCGCGATCACCGCGCCATCGAGCGAGGCCAACCTCGGCTATCTCTTTATCGACAGCTATCGCCGCGCGCTCGAGCGCCACGATATTCCCTTCGACCCCTCGCTCGTCATTCGCGTCAAGTCGAGTGAACAGGGCGGCTATCAGGCGGCCCATGAGCTGCTGCTGCTCGAAGAGCGGCCGACGGCGGTGATCCTGATCTACGAGCTGATGGCGATCGGCCTTTACCGCCGCCTGATGGAATCGGGCGTCAAGCCCGGCCGCGACCTTGCGGTGATCGGCTTCCGTGACGCTCCGCGCGCACGGTTCCTGCAGCCGTCGCTGAGCTGCTTTCGCATCTCGCTCTACGATCTCGGTGTCGCGCTCGGCCGGATGCTTCTCGCCACCATGCCGGCTTATCGGCAGTTCTATCCGGGAGGCGACCGCAACATCATCTGGCCCCTCGAACTGATGCCGGGCGAAAGCGACGCGTTTCGGGTTGGGGTCATGGCCTGAGCGCTATCGGCTTGTTTCCGGAAAGCAGAAGCGAGCCCCCTCATGTACCTGATGCAAAGAACCGGTTCTCCGGCCGCGGCAATCCGAGATGCTCGCGCAGCGTCGTGCCCTCATATTCACTGCGGAACAGGCCGCGGCGCTGCAGTTCGGGAACCAGCCGTTCGGTGACGTCGGTGAGACCTTGCGGCAGATAGGGAAAGACGATGTTGAAACCGTCCGAACCCTCCTCGTCAAGCCAGCGCTCCATCTCGTCGGCGATGCTGGCCGGCGTGCCGACGAAGGCAAGGCCGGCATAACCGCCATAACGCTGCGCCAGCTGGCGCACCGTCAGATTTTCTTCCGCCGCAAGCTTCAGCACCTGGGCGCGACCGGTCTTGCTGGCATTGGTGTCGGGAATATCGGCCGGCAGTGGTGCGTCGGGATCGAAGCCCGAAGCGTCATGGCCGAGCGCGATCGAAAGCGAAGCGATGGCGCTGTCGTAATGCACCAGGCTGTCGAGGGTGGCGCGCTTGGCGCGGGCCTCGTCGATGCTGTCGCCGACGATGATGAAGGCGGCGGGCAGGATCTTCAGATGGTCGCGGTTGCGGCCGATGGCTTCCATGCGACCCTTGATATCGGCATAAAGCGCTTTGCCGGCGGCCAGATCGCGCGGCGAACAGAAGACCATTTCGGCGGTCTCCGCGGCAAGCTGGCGGCCGGGGTCAGACTGGCCGGCCTGGACGATGACGGGCCAGCCCTGCGGCGGCCGGGCGATATTGAGCGGCCCGCGCACGCTCAGTTCCTCGCCCTTGTGGCCGAGCACATGCATCTTTTCCGGATCGAAGAACAGGCCGCTTTCCCGGTCGCGGATGAAAGCATCGTCGGCGAAGCTGTCCCAAAGCCCGGTCACGACATCGTAGAATTCCCGGGCGCGATGATACCGCTCGCCGTGCTCCACATGTTCGTCAAGGCCGAAATTGAGCGCTGCGTCGGGGTTGGACGTCGTGACGATGTTCCAGCCGGCGCGGCCACCGCTGATATGGTCGAGCGAGGCGAAACGACGAGCGATGTGGTAGGGCTCGTCGAAGGTGGTGGAGGCGGTCGCGACGAGGCCGATACGCTCCGTCACCGCCGCCAGCGCCGACAGCAGCGTGAAGGGCTCGAAGGAGGTCACGGTGTGGCTGCGGCGCAGCGCCTCGACCGGCATGTTGAGCACGGCAAGGTGATCGGCCATGAAGAAGGCGTCGAATTTCGCCCGCTCCAACGCCTGCGCGAAGGACTTCAGATGCGCGAAATTGAAATTGGCGTCGGGATAGGAGCCGGGATAGCGCCACGCGCCGGTATGCAGGCTGACGGGACGCATGAAGGCGCCGAGGCGCAACTGCCGTGGGGTCATGACTTTCCTCATGGATCGGGCAAGGCGGCCGCCTGCCCCGCATTGGGCGTTCTGTCTGGAGCCGCTGCAGCGACGCATCGGATATCGGTTACGTAGGAACTCGACGAATTCAAATCGAGGCCGGCTCCGCTAATTTCCGGCAGGAATTTCATTGCTTCTCCGACCCGCGTTTTCGCGCGAACGCCAGACCGGAAGCCTAATCGCGACCGCCGGAGGCTGATAAGCAAACACTTTTCATTTTCTATCACATCTATAGAATTTGTACTCTTATCTCGACGCTCGATTTCTTTCACCGATAGGGCCGTCAGAAATGGAGACATCGATGAACACCGTGCTGAGGCAAGCAGACCAGATCCGGCCCGTGGCCGACCGTATCGGCAGCGACGAGGAGGCGATCGCCACTGCCCGCAGACTGGCGGCGCAATTTGCCGCACGCGCTGCCGAGCGCGACGCCGACAGGATCCTGCCTTTTAGCGAACTCGATCTTCTCGCCCAGTCCGGCCTTTTGGCGATCACCGTGCCCTCGCAATATGGCGGGCTCGACGTCTCCAACGCCGTGCTTGCCGAGATCACCGCGATCCTGTCGGAGGCGGACGGCTCGATCGGCCAGATCCCGCAGAACCATTTCTATATTCTCGAGGCGCTCAGAACCGACGGCGGCGAGGAGCAGCAGCGTTATTTCTTCAGCCGCGTGCTGGCCGGCGATCGTTTCGGCAATGCGCTGTCCGAGCGCGGCACGAAGACCGTCGGCCACTACAATACGCGCATCAGCCGCGACGGTCCGGGTTACCGGATCAACGGGCGCAAATTCTATTCGACCGGCGTCCTCTTCGCCGACTGGATCACCATCTTTGCGCTCGATCCGGAGGATCGGCTGACCATGGCCTTTGTGCCGAAGGGCACCGAAGGTGTCGAGATTGTCGACGACTGGGACGGTTTTGGCCAGCGCACCACCGGCAGCGGCACGACGATCCTCGACAATGTCTATGTCAGCGCCGATTCCGTGGTCTTCCATCACAAGGGCTTCGAGCGGCCGACGACGATCGGTTCCGTTGGTCAGATCATCCATGCCGGCGTCGATCTCGGCATCGCACGGGCGGCCTTTGCCGAAACGCTGGAGTTCGTCAGGACGAAATCGCGCCCCTGGATGGACAGCGGCCTTGAGCGTGCCTCAGACGATCCGCTGACGATCGCCAAAGTCGGCCAGATCGCCATCCGGCTGGAAGCCGCAACGGCTCTGGTGGAGCGCGCCGGCCACAAGGTCGATGCCGCGCAGGTCGAGACGACGGAGGAAAAGGTGATCGCGGCGACGCTGGCGGTCGCTGCGGCGAAGGTGCTGACGACCGAAGTGGCACTCGAGGCCTCGAACACGCTTTTCGAGCTTGCCGGAACCTCGTCGGTACAAACAGGCCTCAACCTCGACCGCCACTGGCGCAATGCCCGCACCCATACGCTGCATGATCCCGTGCGTTGGAAATATCACGTCGTCGGCAACTACCATTTGAACGGTGTGACACCGCCGAAGAACGGCGCACTCTGAAATCTCCCGCTCGTCCAAACGAAAACCCCATTGCCGGCGCCGGCAATGGGGTTATTCATGTTCGATGACAGCGTGGCCGCCTCAGCTATAGAGACTGACCTCCGGTATCTTGTCGTTCAGCACGAATTCACCGACTTCCTTCGCCTTGTAGAAGACCGGATCGTGCAGCGTATGGGTGCGGACATTGCGCCAGAAACGGTCGAAACGGTATTTGTCGGCCGTCGAGCGCGCGCCCGTCAGCTCGAAGACGCGCGAGGTGATGTCGAGCGAGACATGGGTAGCGTGGACCTTGGCGGCATAGGCTTCCGCTGCTGCCTCGCCGCGCTCGCGCGCCGTCACATCGCGGCCGCGGGCAAGGCCCGCCTGCACGGCGGCTGCCGCATTGTCGGCAAGGGCTGCCGAGGCCTTCACAGCTGCGGTGAATTCGCCGACGCGTTCGAGGATATAAGGATCATCCGCCGCACGCTCGACGCCGGAGGTGATCCACGGCCGGGTGGTGGTGCGGACATAGTCGACGGCAGCCTGCAGCGCGCCTTCGGCGGTGCCGAGATAGAAATTGACGAAGACCAGCTGGATGAACGGCGTATTGAAGGTCGAAAGCACCGGCGGCGCTGCGTCGGCTGCAGCCGGCGCTCCGACGAAATCTTCCTCGTAAACGGGGAAATCATGAAATTCGACGCTGCCGCTGTCCGACAGGCGCTGGCCGATATTGTCCCAGTCGTCATTGGCGACGTAACCTTGACGATTGGTCGGCACGGCGAAACCGGCGATCTTGTCGTCGAGCGTCGCATTGGCATTGATGTAATCGGAGACCCGCGCTGCCGTGGAGAAGGACTTGCGTCCGTTCAGCACATAGCCGTTGCCGCGACGGGTGAGCACCAGCCCGGGATCGCGCGGATTGACGGCCGCACCCCAATAGAGGTTCCTGGCGACCGTATCGCTACCCAGCGCATGGGCGCGGGCGGCATCAAGCGCCCAATAGATGTACTGGCTGTTGACATAGTGGTAGCCGAGCAGCTGGCCGATCGAGCTCTCGCCACGGGCGAGAATGCGCACCAGCCTCAGCCCGTCGACCCAATCGAGGCCACCGCCGCCGATCTCACGGGGATGCAGCGCATTGAGCAGGCCGGCATTCTTCAATTTGACGATTTCGCCAAGCGGCGGTCGGCCTTCGCGATCGAGGTCTGCGGCGCGCCTGGAAAGGTCGGCAGAGATATCCTCGGCACGGGCAAAGAGGTCTTCGCGCGTCGGGTTGCGGCTGGCCGCGAAGACGACATTGGATTGGCTCATGGGCGGAACTCCAATTCTCCAAAAAGATGATCCGACGGGAGCCACACGCTTCCGCCGGAAGGATCGAAGTGCAAGGTCTCAGAACAGCTTGTCCGGGATCCAGCTGGCGGTCGCCGCATCGCTCGTGCTGAAGGCCGGGATCTTTTCGGCCAGTTCCTCGATCGTCTTGACGCCGGCTGCACGCAGGCTCTCCTGCGTCAGAAGCGTCGGCTTCACGGTGATTTGGTGGGGAACCGTCTGCCCGGCGATTTCGAGGGCTGCGGCGCGAATGGAGACGGCGCCGACGACGGCAGGATTGGTCGCGACGGTCGCAACCCACGGGCTGCCTTCCTCGGTGATTTCCTGGATATCGGCCGTCGACACGTCGGCCGAATAGATCTTCAGTTTCTTGGCGATGCCGAGATCGTTGGCGGCGAGCTTCACGCCGCGAGCGAATTCGTCATAGGGGGCGAAGACGACCGATATATCGGGATTGGCAGTGAGCACGGCCTTCGCCTGATCGGCGGTCGAAGTCGCCGTCGTGTCGCTGACATTGCCGAAGCGGGCCTTTTCGACCACGCCTTTATTGTCCGTCTTGAACTTGTCCCAGACCTCGTTGCGGCGGTCGAGCGGCGCAAAGCCCGCGACATAGACATAACCGGCGCTGAAGCTGTTGCCGTTGTCCTTCACCACCTGTTCAAGCGCCGATGATGCGAGTTCGTGATCGCTCTGCTCCACCTGCGGAATCTTGGGATTGTTGAGGTTGACGTCGAAGGCCACGACCTTGATGCCCTTGTCGAGCGCCTGCTGCACGATGTCGCCGAGCGATTCAGGCAGACCGTGGTCGATGACGATGCCGGAGACGCCGAGATTGATCGCCTGGAGGATCTGCTCGCGCTGCTCGGCGGCGTCTTGCCGGCCGGGGAAGATGCGCAGGTCGATAGCCAGCGCCTTGGCCTGGGCTTCAGCCCCCGCCTGATAGGCCTGGAAGAAATCGCCGGCCGAGATGTAGCTGATCAGCGCGACCTTGACGCCGCCCTTGTCGAAAGGGGCAGGAGCGCCGGACAGACCGTCGGCTTTTGCGCCTTGAATGAAAATGAACGGAATGACGGCGGCAGACAGTGCGAGCCGTGCGAGGGATTTCATCGTCGCGTTCCTTCTAGCAATCGGGAGCGTCGTCTGACAGGTCTGGCAGCCCTCGCGACGCGTCGGATTATTAGATATAATCTCTATGTTTTTAGTAGAGTAAATGATCCGATTTTATGGGCTGTGGGAGATTCTTTGTTTCCCGAGGGCAGTTCGCGGGGGAAAGGCGTGCCTGGAGTTCGACCGCCCGGACAGGGCACACTCCGGCTTCGATTGCAGCCCCGGACCTTTATCGATGCCGCTTCTTCACATTGAAAATATCACCCGCAGTTTCGGGTCGACGCGGGCGCTTGCCGGCGCTGATTTTTCGATGGAGCGCGGCGAGATCGTGGCGCTGATGGGCGCAAACGGCGCGGGCAAATCGACGCTGGTCAAGATCCTTTCCGGCGTGCTTCCGGCTGATGGCGGCACGATCAGCCTCGATGGCCGCGCCTTTGCGCCACGTAGCCCGGCCGAAGCGGCAAAGGCCGGTGTCGTCACCGTGCATCAGTCGACGGATCTTGTCGGCGCGGCCGGCCTGAGCGTTGCCGATGCACTGCTTCTCAATCATTTTGCCGATCGCAGCACACCCTTCTTCGTCTCGCGCGCCGGCATCCGCCGCGCCGCGCAGGCAATGCTCGATGCCGCCGGCTTCACCCTGCCGCTGGACCGTGATTTCGGCACCCTCGCCAGCGCCGATCGGCAGCTGGTGGCGATCGCCCGGGCGCTTGCCAATCGCGCCGACCTCCTGATCCTCGACGAGCCGACGGCAAGCCTTTCCGGAGAGGAAAGCCGCCGCCTCTTCGATATTCTGCTTAGGCTTCGCCAAAAGGGCCTGGCGGTCCTCTATATCTCGCACCGTACCGCCGATCTCGAAGCGATTGCCGACCGCGCGCTCGTCATGCGCGGCGGCCGTGTCGTCGGTACCTTCTCGCGGCCGATCGATTTTGCGAGCGCCATCGAAACGATGATCGGCCGCAGACTGGATGCGGCCCGGCCGGATGCGCGGCCCGCGACCGGACCAGTGATTTTCGAGATGCGCGATATCAGACTGCTCTCTGAGGCCGTCTCTTTCGATCTGTCATTGCACGAGGGCGAGGTGGTGGCGGTAACCGGCGTGCTCGGCGCCGGCAAGAGCCGGTTGCTCCAGGCGATCTTCGGCGTGACGGCGCTTGCCGGCGGCCAGATGTTCCTCGATGGTCGGCCTTATCGGCCGAAAAGCCCGGCTGAGGCAATTGCGGCGGGTGTCGCCATGGCCGCCGAAGACCGTCACCGTTCCTCGCTGATGCCGCCGGCATGGCCGGGCCATTCGCTGTCGGCGACCATCAGCCTGCCGCATCTTGCCAAATGGTATCCGCGCGGTTTCCTTCTCGGCGGCCGTGAACGACGCGAGGCCGAACAGGCGATCACTCGTCTCGGCATCAAGGCCGCGGGACCGCTCGCTTCGGTCTGGTCGCTCTCCGGCGGCAACCAGCAGAAGGCGGTGATCGCCCGCTGGGAGGCGGAACCGAGCCGGCTGCTGCTGCTCGACGAACCCTTCCAGGGTGTCGATGTCGGCGCCCGTCACGACATCATCCGGGCAATTCGCGCCCGCAGCGACCGGGCGACGCTGATTGCGACCTCGGACCCGGAGGAGGCCTATGAGGTGGCCGATCGCATCCTTGTCATCGACCGCCACGTGTTGAGGCCAGCAGCAGGCGGAATTGCCGCTCCTTCCGCCATTCAGGGAATATCCGCATGACGACGATCGATGACGACACTCTTCCACAGGCAAGCGCCCGGCCGAAGGCATCGCCGCAAGCCGATAGCGGTCGTCTTGCCGCCCTCGGCGCGTTCCTGCGGGCGGGCGCGGTGTTCATCCTGCTGGCACTGCTCGTCGTCGGCTTCACCATCGCCCAACCCGCCTTCATCAATATCGCCAATCTGATGAGCGTCCTGCAGGCGGTGTCCGTCGTCGCCATTCTCGGCGCCGGCGTCACCGTCACCCTTGCCGTCGGCGGTTTCGACCTGTCGATCGGAGCCGTCGCCGCATCGAGCGTAATGGCGGCGAGCTACGCGATGATCGTCTGGCACCTTGATGCCTATGCGACCGTGCCGCTGGTGCTCGCCTTCGGCGCGCTGGTCGGCCTCGTCAACGCCTTCCTCATCGTCCGCCTGAAAGTGCCTGATCTGCTCGCGACACTGGCGATGATGTTCCTGCTTTCCGGCCTGCAACTGATCCCGACCGCCGGCCGGTCGATTTCGGCCGGCCTCACCCTGCCCGACGGCTCAAAAGCGACCGGCGCCTACGATCCGGCCTTTTTGCTGATCGGCCGCTACAGCATTCTCGGCACCCTGCCCGTTTCGGTGGTGCTGATGGCGGTGGTCGCCATCGCACTCTTCATTCTCACCGAACGCACCCGCATCGGCCGGCTGCTGTTTGCGACCGGCGGCAACGAGGTCGCGACCCGGCTTGCCGGCGCCTCGACCGTGCGGCTGAAGACGCTCGCCTATGTCCTATCGGGCACGCTGGCATCGCTCGGCGGCATCGTGATTGCCGCCCGCGTCGGGCGCGGCGACATTTCCTCCGGCGGCTCGCTGCTGATGGATTCGGTTGCCGCAGCACTGATCGGCTTTGCCGTCTTCAACCTGCGACGTCCAAACGTGCTTGGCACCATTGCCGGCGCCGTCTTCGTCGGTGTGCTGCTGAACGGCCTCACCATGCTGAACGCCCCTTACTACACCCAGGATTTCGTCAAGGGCGCCGTGCTCGTCGGAGCCTTAGCGCTGACCTACGGCCTCGGCCGCAGCAATCCCTAATTCCAAGGAAGAAAGACATGACCCGCGAAATCAGGCTGAACGCCTTCGACATGAATTGCGTCGGACACCAGTCGCCAGGGCTCTGGCGCCATCCACGCGACAAGTCCTGGACCTACAAGGATCTCGACTACTGGGTGCATCTGGCAAAGACGCTGGAGCGCGGCAAGTTCGACGGGCTGTTCATCGCCGACGTGCTCGGCGTCTACGATGTGCTGAACGGCAATGTCGACGCCGCACTTCGCCATTCGGCGCAGGTGCCGGTCAACGATCCGCTGCAGCTGATCCCCACCATGGCCTACGAGACCGAGCACCTCGGCTTCGGCCTGACGGCGTCGCTCTCCTTCGAGCATCCCTATACCTTCGCCCGCCGCATCTCGACGCTCGACCACCTGACCAAGGGACGTGTCGGCTGGAATATCGTCACCTCCTACCTCAACAGCGGCGCGCTCAATATCGGCCAGCCGGCACAGACGAAGCATGACGATCGCTACGATCTCGCCGAGGAATATCTCGAGGTCTGCTACAAGCTCTGGGAGGGAAGCTGGGAAGACGGCGCCGTCGTCCGCGACCGGGAAAGCGGTATCTTCACCCATCCTGACAAAGTCCATCCGATCCGCCATTCCGGCAAGCACTTCAATGTGCCCGGCATTCACTTGAGCGAACCCTCGCCGCAACGTACACCGGTGCTCTATCAGGCCGGCGCCTCCAGCCGCGGCAAGGATTTCGCCGGCGCCCATGCCGAATGCATCTTCGTCGCCTCTCCGTCGAAGCCAGTGCTGAAGCGTTACGTCGCCAATGTCCGCGAGGCGGCCGAACGGGTCGGCCGCAACCCGCGCGAAATCCTCGCCTTCAACCTGCAGACCGTGATTCTCGGCGAGACCGACGCGGAAGCACAGCGGAAGTTCAACGAATACCGCAATTACGCCTCCTTCGAGGGCGCGCTGACGCTGATCTCCGGCTGGACGGGCATCGATTTCGGCCAGTTCGGACCGGACGAGGTGCTGCGGCACCGCCATACCAATGCGGTGCAATCGGCCGTCGAGACCTTCACCACCATCGATCCCACCAAGGAATGGACGGTGCGCGAAATGGCCGACTGGGTCGGCATCGGCGGTTTCGGTCCTGTTTTCGTCGGCTCGCCGCAAACGGTCGCCGATCTGATGCAGGAATGGATCGAGGACACCGATGTCGACGGCTTCAATCTTGCCTATGCCGTGACGCCCGAGAGTTTCGAGGATGCCGTCGATCTGCTGGTGCCGGAACTGCAGAAGCGCGGCGTCTACAAGACCGACTACGCCAAGGGGACGTTGCGGGAAAAACTTGGGGGAGCGGGGCCACGGCTCGTCGCGCCGCATCCGGGTGCCGCTTATCGTAATCTCTTCACCGAGCCTGCCCGTGTCGCGGCCAACGGCTGAGCGAATAATGGCTGGGTGACAAAAAATATCTCGCCCAGCCCAACCATTCGAATCTAACCTCTATGACAATTTGCATTTCGCCCTGAATATGGGCACCCGAATTTCACCGATCAGGAGGGGTCATGACCGTATCATCTATCTCGCGGCGCACGCTGATGAAGGGCACCGCCCTGCTGCTTGCTTCGACGGCGCTCGCCCGGCAGGCGTTTGCGCAGGCTGCACCCAGCGGCGGCCGGCTGATCGTTGCGGCCGATTCCGAGCCGAAGAACCTCAACCCTGCCATCGTCGCCTCGAACGGCGTCTTCTTCGTCGCAAGCAAGGTGATCGAGCCGCTGGCCGAAGCGTCGTTCGACGGCAAGGATGGGCTTTCGCCGCGCCTCGCCACCTCCTGGGAGGGCTCGGATGACGGCCTCTCCGTCACCTTCAAGCTGCGCGATGGCGTCACCTGGCACGATGGCAAGCCGTTTACCTCGGTCGATGTCGCCTTCTCGGCGCTCAACATCTGGAAGCCGCTGCAGAATCTCGGCCGCCTGGTCTTTGCCAATCTCGAAGCCGTCGATACACCTGACGATTACACCGCGATCTTCCGCTTCTCCAAGCCGACGCCGTTCCAGCTGATCCGCAACGCGCTGCCGGTCGTGACCAGCGTCGTCGCCAAGCACATCTTCGACGGGACCGATATCGCCACCAATCCGGCCAACAACACGCTCGTCGGCACCGGTCCGTTCAAGTTCGCCGAACACAAGGCCGGCGAATATTACCGGCTGACGCGCAACGAGAATTACTGGGACAAGGACCAGCCGAAACTCGATGAGATCGTCTTCCGCGTGCTGCCCGATCGCGAAGCAGCGGGCTCGGCGCTCGAAGCCGAGGAAATCCAGCTTGCCGCCTTCTCGGCTGTGCCGCTGGCCGATCTCGATCGTATCTCGAAGGTCGCCGGCATCAAGGTGATCTCGAAGGGCTATGAGGCCCTGACCTACCAGCTCGTCGTCGAGATCAATCATCGCCGCAAGGAGCTTGCCGATCTCAGGGTGCGTCAGGCGATCGCCCAGGCAATCGACAAGAAATTCGTGGTCGACACGATCTTCCTCGGCTACGCCGCCGCCTCCACCGGTCCCGTGCCGAAGAATGCGCCGCAGTTCTACACGCAGGATGTCGCGGCCTATGATTTCAATCCGGCGGCGGCCAACGACATTCTCGACAAGGCCGGATACAAGCAGGGGCCCGATGGCAACCGCTTTACGCTGAAGCTTCGCCCCGCGCCCTATTTCAACGAAACCCGCCAGTTCGGCGATTACCTTCGCCAGGCGCTGGCCGTGATCGGCATCAATGCCGAGATCGTCAATGCCGATGCGGCCGCGCACCAGAAAGCTGTTTATACCGATCACGACTTCGATCTCGCCGTCGGCCCGCCGGTCTTCCGCGGCGACCCGGCGATCTCCACCACCATTCTCGTCCAGTCCGGTACGCCAGCCGGCGTGCCCTTCTCCAACCAGGGTGGCTACGTCAATCCGGAACTCGACAAGATCATCCTGCAGGCATCCGAAACCATCGACACGGCGGCGCGCACCGATCTCTACCGCAAGTTCCAGCAGTTGGTCGTCGCCGACCTGCCGCTGATCAACGTTGCGGAATGGGGCTTCATCACCGTTGCACGCGATACCGTGCTCAACGTCTCGAACAATCCGCGCTGGGCCGTTTCGAACTGGGGCGATACCGCGCTGCAATCGTGATAGAATCGGCGGCAATTCTCTTCCAGAGGCCCTGTCAGGCGTGAAACGAGCCATCATCCTCCTGAGGCGCAGGGCGATCAGCAGTATTCCGGTGCTGCTGATCGTGGTGATCTTCACCTTTTTCCTGCTCGAATCCGCCTCGGGCGATGCCGTCGACGCCTATCTCGGCTCGATCGGCGGCGGCGATGCCGCACTTAGGCAGTCGCTGCGCCAGAGCTACGGCCTCGACCAATCGATGTTCGCCCGCCTCTGGCTCTATCTTTCCTCACTCGCACGCTTCGATCTCGGCTGGTCGGTCGCCTTCGGCCGGCCGGTTGGCGCGCTTATTGCCGAACGCCTGCCCAATACGATGCTGCTGATGGGCAGCGCGACCGCACTCTCCTTCGGCCTCGGCTCGGCGCTCGGCATTCTCGCCGGGGCGCGGCCGGGCAGCCTGCGTGACCGGCTGCTGTCGATCGGTTCGCTGATCGTCTATGCCATTCCAAGCTTCTGGCTCGGTCTGGTCTTGAGCATCGCCTTTTCGGTGAAGCTGCGCTGGTTTCCGATCGCCGGCGTCGAGACGATCGCTTCGGGCAACACAGGATTTTCGCGTGCTCTTGATATCGCCGACCATCTGGTTCTGCCGGTCGGCGCGCTCGCCTTGATCTATCTCGCTCTGTTCCTGCGGGTGATGCGCAGCGGCATGGCCGAGGCGTGGAAGCTCGATTTCGTGCTCTTCGCCGGGGCCAAGGGCTTGTCGCGAAGCCGGATCGTGCTGCGCCACGTGGCGCGCAATGCGCTGCTGCCGCTCGTCACCATGCTCGGGCTGCAATCGGCGGCGATGCTCGGCGGCAGCGTGGTGATCGAAAGCGTCTTTGCGATCCCGGGTTTCGGGCGGCTGGCGCAGGAGGCGGTCAACGGCCGCGACGCGCCGCTGTTAATGGGCATCGTCGTCACCAGTGCCGTCCTCGTCATCTCGGTCAATTTCCTCGTCGATCTGGTCTATGCCGCGCTCGACCCGCGCATCGGCGCCTCGGAGGGCGGTGCATGAGCCGCCTGCTGCGCACGCCGGAAGGGGTGATCGGGTTTGCGATCCTTCTTGTCCTGATTTTGGCCGGACTGCTCGCCCCTATCCTTTCACCGGGCGATCCGTTGCGAATTGCCGGCCGTGCATTGCTGACGCCATTCACCGATCCGGCTTTTCCGCTCGGCACCGACCGGCTCGGCCGCGACGTCCTGGCGGGGCTGCTCTATGGCGCGCGAACCTCGCTTGCCGTCGGCCTGGCGGCAGCGTTTTCGGCCATGGTGCTGGGGCTCTGCGTCGGCATGGCGGCCGGTTTTGCCGGCGGGCTCGTCGACGAGGCGCTGATGCGGGTTGTCGACGCCTTCCAGATCGTGCCGGCTTTTTTGCTCGCCCTTGCCTTCGTCAGCACCATCGGGGTGTCGACGCCTGTCGTCGTCATTGCCATTGCGCTCGGCACCTGGGCCGATCCGGCGCGGCTGACGAGAGCGCAGGTGCTGGCGATCCGTGAGCAGGATTACGTTGCCTCGGCAAGGGTGATCGGCATGCATCCGGCCGAGATCGCCCTCCGGGAAATCCTGCCGAACGCGCTGCCGCCGGTGCTGGCGCTTTCCGCCACCATCGTCGCCGGCGCGATCCTCACCGAAGCAGCACTTTCCTTCCTGGGGCTGGGCAACCCCAATATCGCCACCTGGGGCTCGATGATAGCCGAGGGCCGCAGCGTGTTGCGTTCGGCATCCTATCTCTCCGTCATACCGGGTGCGGCACTGGCCATCACCGTGCTCGGCGTCCATCTCTTCAGCGAAGGCCTCGGCAAGGCGCTTGGCGACGACGGTGCGAGGGCGGCATGAGCATTTTCTGCAGCCTGCGGCAGCTTTCGGTCACCTATAGTCGCGGCAGGAATGCCGCCCTCGACCGCGTCGACCTCGATATCGCAGCCGGCGAAAGGCTGGCGATCATCGGCGAAAGCGGCTCCGGCAAGAGCACGCTCGCGCGAGCACTTGCCGGCCTGCTGCCGGAGGGAGCGAAGGTCCAGGGCGAATTGCTCTGGCCTGCACTTGGGCATCCACCCCGCCCGGGCCGCGATTTCGGCCTTGTCTTCCAGGACCCGGGCTCGAGCCTCAACCCCGTCCTGACGATCGGCGAGCAGATCGCCGAGGGCGCCAGGCGCCATCTCGGCCTCAGCTGGCAACAGGCCTATGCCAGGGCGGAGGAGCTGCTCGGGCGGGTGCGGATACCGCAGCCTGATAAGGCGATGCGGGCTTTTCCGCACCAGCTTTCTGGCGGCCAGCGCCAGCGCGTGGCGATCGCGGCGGCCATCGCTGCGAAACCGGCGCTGCTGATCGCCGACGAGGCGACCAGCGCGCTCGATATGGTGGTCCAGGCCGAGATCGTCGGCCTGCTCGACGGGCTGGTGCGCGAGGACGGCCTGACGCTGCTCTTCATCACCCACGACATCGCGCTTGCCTCCGGCTTTGTCGATCGCATCGCCGTTTTCCGCAATGCGAGGCTGGTCGAGGCAGGCCCCGTCCGTTCGGTGCTTTCTGCGCCGAAAAGCGACTATACCGCCGCCCTCATCGCCAGCCATCGCGACCTCGCGACGCCACCGCTGATCGAAGAGGTGGCGTCATGAACGACATGCTGCTTTCCGTCGAAAACCTGTCGAAAGGGTTTTCTTCCTCAGGCCGCCAGGTTGCTGCCGTCGATCATGTGTCGCTCACCATCGCGGCAGGGGAAACGCTCGGTCTCGTCGGCGCCTCCGGCAGTGGAAAATCGACGCTGTCGCGCATCCTGCTGCGGCTTCTCAGCGCCGATGCCGGCTCGATCCGTTTCGAGGGTGAGGATTGGCTCGCGCTGAATAGCGCGTCTTTGCGCCGCCGGCGGGCGCGTATGCAGATGGTGTTTCAGGATCCGCTTGCGGCCTTCAATCCGCTGGCGAGCGTCGGTGCGGTGCTCGACGATCCGCTTCGCATCCACGGCGTCGCCGCGAAGAACCAGCGCCCCGGCGAGATCGCCATGCTGCTCGAGCGTGTCGGCCTCACCGCAGATCATGCCGCACGTCCGGTGCGTTCGCTCTCCGGCGGTCAGCGGCAGCGTGTGGCGATTGCGCGGGCGATTGCGACGCGGCCATCGCTGCTGGTGCTCGACGAGGCGGTCTCGGCGCTCGATGTGACCGTGCGCGGCCGGATCCTCGAGCTCCTGGTCGATCTGCAGAAAGAACAGGGCATTGCCTGTCTGTTCATTTCGCACGATCTTGCCGTGGTCCGGGCCGTCTCCCACCGCATCGCCGTCATGGATGGCGGGCGGATCGTCGAGACCGGCCCGGCAGCGGCGGTCGTTGCCGCGCCGCAATCGGAGGCCGCCCGCGCACTCGTTGCAGCCGTCCCTCGTCTCGTGACCGATCCTTGCTGAAGGAAGTATCCATGCCCGATCTTGGTTGGAATCCCCTGCATGGCGTGCCCTCCTATCCCGCGGAGCGCTACGCCGTCCTCGCCGACAGGATCGGCGGCATATTGCACAGCCGCAACGATATATTGCTGGTGCAGGCAGAAGCGGTGGTGGCGCTCGAGGCGGCGGCGGTGAGCCTTGCGCGCCCTGGCCTGACAGCATTCAACATCGTCACCAGCTCCTATGGCGGCTGGTTCGGGCAATGGCTGCGGCGGGGTGGCGCGGCGGTCGCCGATATCGTCGCCGAACCGGGCCTTCCGATCGAGATCGAAGCAGTCGCCAAAGCGCTCCAGACGGGTCCGAAGATCGACGTGCTCGCGCTGGTTCATGCCGAATCCGCGAGCGGCATTCTCAACCCCCTGCCGGAGATATTGGCGCTTGCGCGTGCCCGCGGCGTCGTCACCGTCGTCGATGCGGTCGCCTCTGTCGGTGGCCATCAGCTCAATGTCGACGATCTCGGCATCGACATCGCCGTGATCGGCCCGCAGAAAGCGCTCGGCGGGCCGGCCGGTCTGTCCGCACTCTCGGTCAGCCGCTGCGCCTGGGATCTCATTCTCAGAGATGGCGCCGCGCGCGATTCGATATTGTCGTTGGCGGATCAGAAGTCATGGGTCGATGGCGGCCGACGCGGCCTGCCGGGAACACCGGCGCCGCTGGAATTCTTCGCGCTGGAGGCGGCGCTTGACCGCATCGAGGCTGAAGGCCTGGAAAATGTCGTCGCCCGCCATGCGCTGGCAGCATCGGCGACACGAGCGGGGCTTGCCGCACTCGGAGCCCCAGCCTGGGTGCCGGCAGTAAAAGCGTCGAACCTGGTCACGGCCGTGCCTGTGCCGGAGGCGCTGGCGCCTGCCGCGCTGATCGCAGCTGCCGGGCAGCTCGGGGTTGAGGTGACCGAAGGCGTCGGAACCGCGCCGGCCCGTCTCGTGCGGCTGAACCACACGGGCCCGCGCGCCGCATTCCAGACGGTGCTGTCGAATGTCGTGGCGTATGGCGCCGCCCTCAGGCAGGCAGGCCATCCCTCGGATATATCAGCCGCTTCGGAGGCAATATCCGCAGCCTACAGTCGATGAAAGCCGTCTTCGGCCCTTGATAATCATGGTTCATCAAGGCAGGAGAGTAGCAATCGCGGAGACTTGGTGCAGATGACAAGATTGCTGGATGCGCAGGGCCTGGAGATTTCACATGAGGGGCATCGCACCCGCCTGAAATGGCACCGGTTGCGCAAGCGGTTTGCCGATCCGTTGTTCTCAGCCGAAGTGATGGCGGAGGGATTTGCAGCAGGCGCCTCGATGGAGCTCGATCTGCGCGTCCGCGCCGACGGCGGTTTCGTCGTGCTGCACGATGAGGAGCTCGAAGGTGAAACGACTGGGCAGGGAGCGATCGGCAAGAAGAGCATCGGCGACCTCACCGCTATCAGGATGCAGGAGGGCGACCGGCCGCTGATCTTGAGCGAGGATCTCGCCGCCATGCTCCAATCGGCCCACCCGGCCGCGCTGCTGCAATTCGACATGAAGGATGACTTTGAAGCGATCGGCGCCAGGGGCATTGCGCATCTGGCCGCGCATTTCCAGGATATCGCCGCCTCGGTGATCGTCAGCGGCGGCAGCCTCGACCTCATCGTCGCGGTCAAGGAGAAGCTTCCCCATCTTCTGCGAGGGATCGATCCGACCGACAAGCTCTACGATATCAAAAAGGCCAACGGCTGGAAGGCGGTCGAGACGGAACTGCGCGCCGACCTGCGCGGCCCGACCGAACCGGACACGATCTATCTCCACTGGCCGCTGATCCTTGGTGCCGCCAATGAAGGCCTCGACATGATCGCGCTCTGCCAGGACGAAGGCAAACGCGTCGATGCCTGGACCTTCACCCTGAAGGATCCGGAGGCAGGTTTCAGCGAAGAGGAATGGCTAGGCTTTTCGACGCTGATGGCCCTGAAGCCGGATCAGATCACCACGGACGAGGCACCGGCGACCGAACGCGCCTGGCGCCGCCGCATGGCCGATTAACCGGCGGACGTTGGAGCATGATGGCGAAAGGTGTGAGAGGCTTTCGATACCCTGTTTCCAGGTTTGTCGCCTGCTTTTTGCAGTTTGCATCATTTTAAACTTCTGATGCTATCCATAGCCAGCAGACAAATGTTGGTGTCCGATATGCAAGTTGTTGATGCCGAAGCAAATACTCGACAAGCAAATTCCAGCTTACAGGAAGCGTGGCACCTTGGATGTACAGGCCGTTCGGTTGAGGCCCTTACACTGGCCGGCGAAATTCTTGTTGATGCCAAGGCGCGGGGCGACGACCGGCTCGCCGCGCAATGCGACACGGATATTGCCTGGTACTGTTTTCAAATCGGCAAGGCCGAACTTGGACTGACGCATGTCCGGCGGGCGATAGACTTCTGGAAATTGACCGGGGAGCGCAAAGAGGAAGCCGTTGCCCGGGCCTATTTCGGATGGTTGCTCTTGGAACTGGGCTTGCCGGAGGAAGCAATCGAAGAAGCGACCCGCGCGTTGGATCTGGCCGACAAGGCCGCGGACCCGAAAGCACAAAGCCTGGCCACCAACGTCATCGGAATTATCTTCTGGTGCAACAAACAGCCCGACCGGGCCATCCTGATGAGCGAGAGGTCTGTCGAACTCGCCAGATCGATTGGCAATAAGAACTATGAATGCTGGTGGCTCATCAATCTCGGCGGCGCTCATTCGGAAGGCGGATATATCGCGCGGGCGCTCGGCCAGCCGGAGGAAGAACACCAGATGCTGGTCAGAGCGCTGGCACTGACCGAACAGGCGCTCGACATCGCAATCGAGATCGGCGACAGCTGGGCCGCTCGCCTCTGTCTCGGCAACCAAGCCGAGTTCTACAGCCACCTGGGCGAGCATGAGAAGGCGCTCCAGTGCATGGTCCGCTATCGGCTGTTTCAAGAGAACAGCTATGTCAGGGACAGGCAGCAATATCTCTACACTTTGGGCCAGATCTACAACAATTCCGGAAAATTCACGGAAGCCCTGTCGCCGCTGCTCGAGGCGGTGGAGCTGATCGACGCCGGCGGAAGTTTCGATTCCTATGTGCAGATCTATCTTTATCTGTCGCAGGCCTATGAGGGGCTGGGGCAGTTCGATCCGGCGCTGGAGGCACATAAGAAATACCACCAAGCCTATCTGCGCAATAGTGCCGAGAGTACGCAGCGACGCGCACGTCTCGCTGAAATCTACTATGAAACCAAACGGTTCAAGGAAGTTGCCGAAACGGAGTCGAAGCGCGCAGACACGCTGGAGGCCTCCTATCAGAAATTGCAGGAGCAAACCGATATCCTTGCCAATGCCGTCTATCTGGACGCACTGACCGGGCTCTATAATCGCAAATATCTCGACAGCCGCTTTAAAGCGCTGACATCCGAGAAGCGTCCATATTCCATCGCGATGCTGGATGTCGATCACTTCAAGTCGATCAACGACAACTTCTCTCACATGATCGGCGACCGGGTCTTGGGCGCCATTGGAACTATATTGCGCGGCCAGCTACGCATTACCGATCAGGCAATTCGCTTTGGCGGCGAAGAATTCGTCGTCCTGTTCGCCGGCGCTCCCCGAGGCGCCGCAGATCTCTGCGAGAGGCTGCGTTCGGCGATTGAACGATGGGACTGGCCCGAGATCTGCAACGGGCTGCACGTCACGATCAGCATAGGTCTCGCCAGTACCCTGTCTGCCAAGTCTCCGAACGAGATTTTGGCGATCGCCGATCAGAATCTCTATGCGGCGAAAAAGACCGGTCGCAATCGCGTTGTTGCGTAACAGGCGTTCCCTAACTTCGGGCAAAGTTCGCAGTCTCAGAAATCGGGCAGATCGCGTCTCCGGGAGAGGTGTATCTATAGCCCCTCGATGTCGAGGATGAAGGCGAATTCGCCGGCAAGCCCCGGCGAGTAGGCGATGACGGGTCCGCCCTGCGCAAGCAGTTTGTCGACCGGCGGCATCGCCACGACAGCACCGGCCTCTTCGGCGATCAGCGCGCCGGCGAGCATGTCCCAGGCATTGAGATGGCGTTCGTAATAAAGGTCGGCAGCACCCTCGGCAACGCGAACGAGGTCGATCGCGGCCGCGCCCATGCGGCGATAATCCATGCCGCGTTCATGGAGCCGCCGCGAGAGCGCGAGATGGTCGTCGAAACTCGTCTTGCGGGAATGGCCGAGAATGACAAGAGCATTGGACGGATCGGCGGTCGCCGCCGCATGGACCGGAATCCCGTCCTTGAAGGCGCCACCGCCGCGCACGGCGTGAAAGACTTTGTCTCCGGCGGCGTCGTAGACCACGCCGATCTCCACCTTTCCGCCGACGACGAAGGCGATCGAGACGCCCCAGTGCCGGAAGCCCCTGATATAGTTGGTCGTGCCGTCGATCGGATCGACGACCCAGGTGCCACCCTTACCCGATCGTCCGCCGCTCTCTTCGCCCATGAACGTATCATCAGGAAAACGCGAGAGCAGGCCGTCGCGGATTGCCTGCTCGGCCCTCCTGTCGGCGATGGTGACGAAATCCTGCAATCCCTTGTTCTCGACGGCAAGGGAGCCGGGGTCAGAGTCGCGCCGAAACCGGGCAACCTCCCGTCCGACCTCAAGGGCGACGGTGATCGCGACCTCCGCCCGTGCGCGGATGGCGGCGGGATCGAATACGGAATTCATCACGCAGTCCTTCTTTTGATCAGTGTCACCGGCGTGAATTCGACACGCGCCGTCAGGTCCGGCTCGACTATGCGGCTCATCAGCAGGTCGACCGTCTTTTCGGCCTGGACGTCGCAGGGTTGGCGGATGGTCGTGAGATCGTAGGCGGCCCAGCTCGCCTGAGGAATGTCGTCATGGCCGATGATGGAGAGCGGCGGCGCATCCTCGCGGCCGCGGCCCCGCATGATGCGATCGACCACGCCGCAGGCCATGTAGTCGTTGGCGCAGAACAGCCCGTCGATGCCGGATGCGGCAAGTTCGGCTGCAGCATCGTAGCCGCTCCGGTAGTCGTTGATCCTGACCTGCAGAAACTGCGCCTCGACGCCGAGCTGCTTGCAGCGTGCGATGAAGGCCTCGCTGCGCCGCCGCGCCGTATAGGATATGGCAGGGGCGGCCATCACGGCGGGCTTTCGCACACCGCTGTCGATCAGGTGGGTGGCGGCGAGATGGCCGGCCATGCGGTCGTCGGAGATGATGCGGTCGACGAAGGGAATGTCGTTGCCCTTGTTGATCAGCACGATCGGCACACCCTCGGCCGCGCACTGCTCGCAGATCTCGGTCGGCGGTGCGTCCGAGGTGACAATGACTCCTGATACGGCGTAATGCAGCAGCTGGCCGATGACCGTCGAAGTATCGGCCTCAGGCGAGGTTGGCAGCAGGATGGGGCGGAAATTGCGGGCGAGCAGCACTCTTGCCAGATTCTCGATCTGCAGCGTGCGGAACGGATTGTCGAGGCCGGCAGCGACGAGGCCGACGAGATCGGAGCGTTTGTTGGTCAGGCTTCGGGCAAGATAGTTGACCCGGTAGCCGAGTTCCTTGGCGGCTTGGTAGACCTTTTCGCGCGTCTTCGGCGAGACGCTGGCATCCGGCGTGAAGGCGCGCGACACGGCAGCGCGCGAGACGCCGGCCACGCGCGCCACGTCGAAGGAGGTTACCTTGCGCGGTCCCTTACCCTTGTCTGCCAACTGCTTTTTCCCTGCCTGCCGGGGGCCGCATCAGATCGGGCAGATCCGTGCAGATGCCGAGAACCGGAAGTTTCATGATATCAGCGAGGATGGCCGGCCGTTCCTCGTGCCAGAGCACGATCTCGCGGCCTTCCTCGAAGGCGCGGCGCATCAGCGCGTCCGTCACCAGATCCTGCGGACGCTCGCCTGCCCTCTCCCAGCAAAGATGCAGAATATCGGCGCCGGCCTCGTCGCCGAGCGCATGCGGATCGTGGCCGACACGGATCAGCACGGAAAGCGGCAAATCGCAGGCGGCGTCGCGAAGTTCGCGCACCTGAGCCGTATCGAAGGAACCGAGACAGGCGAAATGCTGGTTCATCTCGGCAAGGTGCCGCCAGCAAAGCAAGCCGGTTCCGGGCGCTTTGAGTTCGACGTAGAGACCGGTTCCGGTCTCGCGGCCGAGAGCGGCAACTTCCGAAAAACTCGGCACGTCGACGCCGTCGAGCCCTGCAAGCTCCGCCGCCGTCATCTCGGAAATGCGGTGGTCGATGCCGAAGACGCGCTCGAGGTGGTCGTCATGCGAGACGACGACCACGCCGTCCTTGGTCAGTTGCGTGTCGAGCTCCCACATCTCAGCCCCGAGTTCGGCGGCGCGGCGGAAGGCGGTGATGGTGTTTTCACGTTCATGGCCGCTGGCGCCGCGATGGCCGATGCAGAAGGGAAGCCGGCCCTTGGTCGTTGGCCAGCCGTACCGCTTGAAGAATACAGAGAAATCGCGGGTCATCAGAGCCTCCTGCCATTTTCGTCGAAAACGAATACGCCGCGGCTGTCGATCGCCCAGCGGACGTCGTCGCCGACGTGAATATCGCTGCGGACCGGCTGTATCGAACGCAACAGCGGTCCACCGGCAAGAGCCACGTCGTAGAGGTTCTCGCGGCCCTGCGTTTCGGCAAAGGTGACCTTGCCCGGCACGGTAATGTCGCCTGCCGGCGTGAAATGCTCCGGCCGGACGCCGAGCATCAGCTTGGTACCTTCGGCGGCGCCGATGGTCACAGGCAGCGGCACGCGGATCTCGCTTTGCGGGATGGTGAAGGCGCCCTTGTCCACGACGCCGCGCAGGAAGGTGATCGGCGGATTGCCGAGAAAGCCGGCAACGAAGGCGGTCTTCGGATCATTGTACATCTTAGCCGGCGTGGCGATCTGGACGATCTCGCCCTCCTTCATGATGGCGATGCGGTCGCACATGCTCATCGCCTCCACCTGGTCGTGGGTGACGAGAATGGCGGTGATACCGGTTTCGCGCTGCAGGCGGCGGATTTCCGATCGCATTTCGAGGCGCAGCTTGGCGTCGAGATTGGCGAGCGGCTCGTCGAGCAGCAGCACATCCGGCTTGCGGATCAGCGCGCGCGCCAGGGCCACACGCTGCTGCTGGCCGCCGGAAAGCTCGGCCGGCCTGCGGCCCATCAGGTTGCCGATCTGAACGAGGGCAGCGATGCGGTCGACTTCCTTGCGGATCTCGGCAGCCGGCATGCCCTTCACCTTCAGCGGAAAGCCGATGTTCTCGGTGACCGTCATGTGCGGATAGAGCGCATAGGACTGGAAAACGACGCCGACATTGCGGGCCTGGCTCGGCAGATCGGTGACATCGCGGTCGCCGAAGAGGATGCGCCCGCCGCTCGGCCGGTGGATGCCGCAGACGGAAAACAGCGTCGTCGATTTGCCGCAGCCGGAAGGGCCGAGCAGCGCCAGCATCTCGCCGCTGCCGACTTCGAGCGTCATGTTCTCGATGACTTTGGTGGAGCCGAAGCTCTTCGAAAAATTGTCGAGGAGGATGCGCATCAGCCTTTGCTCCCGCCGCCATAGATGTTCATGAGATATTTGTTGAAGAGCGCGTAAACGATCAGCACCGGAACGAGGTAGAAGACGCCGACCGCTTTGAACATGTTGAAGTCATAATTGTTATCGTCGGCGAGGAAGGCCGCGAGATAGACCGAAAGCACCTGCACCTGATTACCAGGCGCCAGCACCTGCGGCAGGATGAATTCGCCCCAGCCGGAGAGGAAAGAGAACAGGCCGAGCGCCATGATGCCGGGCTTGACCTGCGGCAGCACGAGGCTGCGCCAGACCCGGAAGCGCGAGGCGCCGTCGACGACGCCGGCCATCTCGATTTCCCAGGGCACGGTGTCGTAAAAGCCCTTCATCAGCCAGATGCCGAGCGGCAGGTCGATCGCCGCCTTCACCAGGATGACGCCGAGCAGCGAATTGTAGAGGCCGATCATCTGCAGCACGATGAAGATGGCGATGATCAGCGTCACCGACGGGAAGGCATGCAGCACCATGACGCCGGCAAGGAAGAAGCCGCGCGCCGGTACGTTCAGTCGTGACAGAACATAGCCCGCCATCGACGAGACAATAAGCACGAGGCTGGTGGTGCAGGCAGCAAAGAGCAGCGTATTTACAGTCACCTGCCAGATGTTCGCCTTGCCCTCTGTCGTCTGCCACAGGAAGCGCCAGTGGTCGAGCGTCAAGCCCGAAGGCAGCAGCGCGTCCGCCTGCTTGATTGTCACAGTGTCGAGGAAGAGATAGACATACATCAGGAGCAGCGGCAGGCTGACGATGGTCAGCGCCGTTATGACCGGCCAGCTGCGGTAATTTGCCGAGGGCTGCGATCGTTCGGCCATGGTCAATCCTCGATCAGGGGCTTGGCGACAAGCGTGCCGTAGTTGAAGACGCGCAGATAGAGGAGCGACAGCGTCACGCCGATGACGACGAGCACCAGCGCCATGGCAGCACCCAACCCGTATTCGAGATTGCCGGCATAGTTTCTGAGCGCAGTGTGATAGGCGGAGAGCGCCCAGACCTCGGTCGCGTTGCCCGGTCCGCCATTGGTCGCGAGCAGGATTTCATTGAAGGAGGCAAGCAGCGACAGCGTCTGGTAGCAGGTGACGAAGAGGATCGGCCAGCGCATCTGCGGCAGGATGATGTAGCGGATCTGCTGCCAGCGCGAGGCGCCGTCGACCTCGCTCGCATAGAACTGGCTCTTCGGAATGGCCTTCATCGCCGAGGAGAAGACCAGCATGCCCATCGAGGCGCCGATGAAGCCGTTGATCAGCACGACGAAGAACCAGGCGTTATAGGCGTTGTCGAGAAGATAGTTCTTCGGCGGATAGCCGAACTTGCCCATCAGGATCGAAATGAAACCGGTATCCCAGGCAAGCCACTTCCACAGCATGACGTAGATGACAACAGGGGTGATGCGCGGCAGGAGCCAGACGCCGCGGAAGATCGAGGCTGGCGTCGGCGGCATGTAATGCGTCCAGATGGCCAGCAGCAGCGCATAGCCGACATTGAACAGCATCAGCACCAGCGCGACGTAGAGCACAGTATTCAAGAGCACGCGCGCCATGTCGGGTGAGGTTGTCATGCGCGAGAAATTGTCGGTCGTCCAAACCCAGCCGGTATAGGTGGCCTTGGCGACCGTTTCCTTCTGCTCGGGCGTGAGTTTGAAACCCAGACTATCCAGCGCCGAAAAGAGCTGCTCCTTGCTGTCGAAGCGGGTGTTGAGGACGGAGCGGTTGAACTGTTCGGAAATCTGTTTGACGTCGCGCGTCGAAGGCCGGTCGGCGAGATCCTTGATCATGCGCTCGACGTCGCGGCGTGCGGTGAACACCTCACCTGCATGTTTGGTGCGCAATTCCGCGGCAATCCCCGGTGTCAGCCCGAGGCCCTCGACAGCCTTGATCCCCGCCTCGTCGATCGTGTAGCGCGGTTCGGCCATCTCGGCGGCAATATCGGGCAGCGCCGATTTCAGCGCGATCAGGGAATTAGGCGCGATCTGGTAGACGCCGCCTGATATGCCGGTCGCCGTCGTCATGCTGGTCATCGAAAAGACCGCCGTCAGAACGACCGGCATCAGGAAGAAGAGGATGATCATGATCGCGGCAGGCGCGATCATCACCAGTCCGAGCGTTCTGGACGATTTCATGGAAGCCCCCTCGTCGCGGACCGACCGGGCGGCGCTGCCGCCGCCCGGAAGAGTGCTTCGATCTTAACGGATGACGATCTTGTCGCCGAGCGTGCTCTTCAGCTCGCTCTCTGCATCACTGACCGCGGCGTCTACGGTCTTGGCGCCGGTCCAGGATGCTTCGAGGTTCTTCCACATGATGTTCCAATATTTGCCGAAATCGGAATTGTTCGGCATCGCATTGGCATGCGGCAGCAGGCGTTCGGTGGCTTCACGGGTCCAGCGGTCGGCCGAATAGAAGTCGACCGTCGATTCCGACTTGGAGATGCCGAGATGAGCTGATTTGACCGCATGCAGCGCGTTGGTGCGCGGCTCGGAGGCGATCTTGACCAGCTGGGCGGCGATCTCGGTGTCTTCCTGGTCGTGACCCGCGGTCAGCAGGTAGACGAGCGGATGGGTCAGCGTGTTGGCCTTGCCGCCTTCGCCGGCGGGGATCAGCGTGAAGATCACGTTGCCGAAGAAGTCCTTCAAGCCCTCCTGGTTGACGAGGCGGGCATAATGCCAGGTGCCGCCGTCCCAGATGCCGGCCTTGCCGGTGGCGACTTCCTTCCACCACTGGTCGCCCGGCATGCCGATGTGGTTCTTCTTGGTGACGCCTGCCTTCACGGCATCGGCGAAGAACTGATAGGTGCGGGTCATCGCCGCCTTGTCGAAAACGAGCTTGCCGCCTTCTTCCATCGTGCCGCCGAAGCTGGTGTAGAACTGCCAGTAATCAGGGCCGTTGCTGGTGCGTGGATAAAAACCGTAGCCGGCCTGGACGAGGCCCTTGTCCTGCATTTTCTTGGCGTCTTCGAGCAGGTTCTTCATGGTGTACTTGCCGTCCTGGACGCTCTGCGGCAGCGCATCCAGATCGGCATCGCTGTAGCCGATCGCCTTCATGTAAGGCTTCCAGAAGAACATCGGGCGGGATTCAGCATCCTGCGGGATGCCGTAGACTGTGCCGTTATAGGACGCGATCTTCAACAGGTTTTCATAGATGTCGCTGAGCGGCCATGAGTCGAGATCGACATAATCTTCGATCGGAACGATGAGGCCCGCCTGCGACCAGGGTGCGATGTCTTCATGGCCGCTGACGACGATATTCGGGGCGGTCTTGGCTTCGGCGGCAAGGGTCAGCGCCTGCTTGAAGTCGTCCCAGCCGGAATAAGGCTTCTTCTCGACGGTGATCTTCAGGTCTTCGCCCTTCAGAGCAGCTTCGCGCTGCAACTGCTGGGCTGCGATCTCGATGGCGTCGAGGCGATAGACATCGTTCGGGCCGGTGCCGCCGGCCCAGACGCTGATGTGAACGTCCTTGGCGAGTGCAATTGCGGAGGTCGAGGCCAGGATGGCGGCTGCGACGGCAAGCGATTTCAGTGTCGGCAAAATGGTCATCTTCTTCGTCTCCCTAGAAGAGCAGTGTGAGGCCTCTTGACGGGTCAGCACTGCTGATGATGACCGCTCCGAAACCCCACGAAAACGTGGCGTATCCCGCTCTAGGGGTTGAACGTAACGGCCGAATGACAAAATTGAGCACGTGTGCAAAATTATTATGACGATGTCCGCGCGACTTGCAAGCGGCGGTTTTCGACAGGCGTCTTTTACGCTTCAAATTGCGTATTTCCTGGGCTAGCATCGCGTCATGAGCCTTGAATCTGTCCGCGCCTTCCTCAGCGCCCACGCACCCGATATCGAAATCATCGAAACCGCCGAGAGCTCCTCGACGGTGGCGCTTGCCGCCGAAGCCCACGGCGTCGAGCCAGCCCAGATCGCCAAGACGATTTGCCTGCGCGTCGGCGAGCAGATGATGCTGGTCGTAGCCGGCGGCACGGCAAGGCTCGACAATCGCAAGTTCAAAGACACCTTTGGCGCCAAGGGGCGCATGCTCGGCGCTGAGGAGGTCGTGGCGATCACCAGCCATCCGGTCGGCGGCGTCTGCCCCTTCGGCCTGCCTTCGCCACTGCCCATCTATTGCGATATCTCGCTGAAACGCTTCGATGAAGTCGTGCCGGCGGCCGGCTCGACGAACTCGGCCGTGCGCATCGAAACTGGGCGGTTGGCCGAGCTGACCGGCGCCAGTTGGGTCGACGTCTGCCAGTAATGAAGCCGAAGAACTTCACACCGGGGAAAGAGTACCTATATTAGGTCCCGACATGCCGTGATTGTGCATGACAGGAGATCAGGAATGCCGAGTGCCGTTTCGCGTTTTGCCAAGATCGCGGCAATTGCCGCACTGACGAGCGCCACCGTTTTTGCTTCCCTCGACGATGCCGAGGCGCGCCGCGCCGGCAGCTTCGGTTTTGGAAGCCGCGGCACGCGCACCTTCCAGGCCCCGCCTGTCACCCGCACCGCACCTGCCCCCGCAGCGCCGATCGAACGGTCGATGACGCCGCGTCCGCAGACCACGGCACCTGCTACCGCTCAGCAGCCCCTCGGCGCTCAGCGCCCCGGTTTCTTCGGCGGCTTCGGCCGTTCGATGATCGGCGGTCTGATTGCTGGCGGTCTTCTCGGCATGCTGCTCGGCCACGGTTTCGGCGGCGGCTTCGGCTTCCTCGGAATGTTGCTGCAGATCGCATTGATCGGCGGCGGCGTCATGCTCGCCATGCGTTATTTCGCCAACCGCCGCCAGCCTTCCTACGGCGTCGGGGGCCAGAGCCAGTCCTATAACATGTCGCCGACGAATAAGTCGTCCTTCCAAATCCCGGCGATCGGGTCGGGAGGCGGTTTCGGTGGGCAGTCGCGCGGCAATCGGCCGAGCGACGAGATCGGGTTGGCGCAGGCCGATCTCGATCAGTTCGAAGAACTGCTGACCCAGGTGCAGACCGCTTACGGTGCCGAGGATTACGGCACGTTGCGCCGGCTGACGACGCCCGAGGCGATGTCCTATCTTGCCGAGGAACTCGGCGAAAACGCTACCAACGGCGTGCGCAACCGCGTCTCCGATGTCAAGCTGCTGCAGGGCGACATAGCCGAGGCCTGGCGCGAAGACGGCCAGGAATATGCGACGCTCGCCATGCGCTATTCGTCGGTCGACGCCATGGTCGAACGCGACAGCGGCCGCGTTGTTTCCGGCGACGACCGCCGTCCGAGCGAAAGCACCGAGGTTTGGACCTTCGTGCGCAAGCCTGACGCCGACTGGAAGCTCGCCGCGATCCAGGGTGCCGAGCAGCGCGCCGCCTGAGGCGGCGCGTCACGTCGGCATTCTGTTCTAATTCACTTCGACCGGTTTGGAACGCATGCGGGAAACCGTCTCGCGTTCCGCCCGCTTGCAGCGCATCGGCGGCAAGCCGCGATCCATCAGGTCCATGTCTTCGAGCACCATGTCGCCCATTTTCTTGAAGGCGCTGTCAAGCGCCCCAGCCCGGTGCGCCGAGCGGATGAAGCCTTTCAGGCTCCGCACCGGATGATCGGTCGGCAACGGTTCCTGGGGGTAGACATCGCTCGCGGCGACGATGTGGCCTGACGATACGGCCGCCATCAGCGCATCGAAATCGACGACATCGGCGCGGCTGAGCAGGATGAAGGCCGCGCCCCTGCGCATGCTGGCGAAGGCCTCAGTGCCGAGAAATTTGCTGTTTTCGCTGGTGACGGCGGCGGCGACGAAAATGAAATCGCTCTTTGTCAAAACGTCCTGAAGGCTTGCGGGCTCGACGCCATTTTCCTCGAGGACCGAGCGCGGCAGCCAGGGATCGAACACCCTGATGCGGGCCCTGAAGCCGGACAGGACCCGGCGCAGCGCTTTGCCGAGATCGCCGAAGCCGACGATGCCGATCTCGGAACCGGCGATCAGTCGCGCGCTTGCATTTCCCTCACCGCCCCAGAGCTCGTGGCCCTCTCGGAAGGCGACATCCGCGTCGACGATACCGCGCGCCAAGGCCAGCGCGAAGCCGAGGCCGATTTCGGCGACCGGCTCGGCAAAGACCTGCCCTGTGGTGACGACATGGATGCCGCGCTGGAAGAGCACCTCATAGGGCATGTTGTTGAGAAGATTGCTTTCGACGTTGAGGATCGAGCGCAAGGCCGGCATTCTGGCCAGCGTTTCGGCCGAAAGCGGCGGCTGGCCGATGATGTAGCGCGCGCTTCCGAGGATCTCGTCGCTAAGCCCGGCGATATTCTCGGGATCGGCCTCGACGATCTCGTATTTCGCATGCAGTTCGGCGCGCGCCTTGTCGCTGAAAATCAGATCGAGCGTGCGCGGCTCGGGCGCGCTGATCGCCAGCGGCCGTTCGGTATTCGTCATGGCGTCTCCTCCATCACGGCGGTCTGCGCCGTCTCTATCGGACGATTGATAGCCTCTGTGGGGGACGGTTTCCAGTTCGATCTTGAGTCGCGGGGCGCTGGGAGAAGCTATCGAAGGCGGCATCTGCCTATCAGATAAGCACTTGAATTGGCTTGGTATTTCATGGCATTTTCGTTGACGGCGCGAATTCTTTGAACTAGCGTGATGTACGCGACTTGGAACCATGCCGGTGTTCGGCAGCCGCAGGATATTCGAAAATTCACGAGGGGAATGAGCAATGAAATCAGCAATCAAGAGCGGCCTGCTTGCCTTGGCTGCCGCAGCGCTTCCAGCCGTCGCCTCGGCCCATCCCGCGATCGGCGAAGCTGCCGGCTTCAGCCATGGCTTTGCCCATCCGATCTCTGGCCTCGATCATGTCCTCGCCATGGTGATGGTCGGTGTTTTCGCATTTCAGCTCGGTGGCCGCGCCACTTGGCTCGTGCCGACGACCTTCGTCCTGGTGATGGCGCTCGGCGGTGCCCTCGGCGTTGCCGGCATTGCCGTTCCCTTCGTTGAAATCGGCATCGCGCTGTCCGTCGTCGTCCTCGGCGCCGTCGTTGCGCTCAACGTCAAGGCGCCGCTGGCCGCAGCACTTGGTGTCATCGGCGTCTTCGCTATCTTCCACGGTCACGCACATGGCGCCGAAATGCCGGAAAATGCCGCCGGCGCCGCCTATGCCGCCGGCTTCATGATCGCAACCGCACTGCTGCACCTCGCCGGCCTTGCGCTTGGTTACGTCATCGGCCGCGCCGGTGAACGTCAGGGCGTTTTCGTGACGCGTACGGCCGGCGGCATTGCCGCCATAGCAGGCGTCGGTCTTCTGGCCGGCTTGATCTGAGCCTGACGGCATTTCTGAACCAAAACCAGGCGGCGGCCTAGACATCTCAATCCGACAGAACGCCCGGCATGCGTAACGCATCGCCGGGCGTTTTTGCGTCGTCGCTGCAAAGCGCTACGGATTTGATCCAAGTCAAATTCAGCCACGTCGCGTCCGGCTATATCCAGCCAACGATCAACGAAGGGACATCCAAATTGACGCAGGCCAGCCTTGCCGATTGCCGGAGGAACGCGAAGGTCAGTATAGTGATTTCAGAAATTTCTGAAATCACAGACGCAACGGAAACGACCATGAACCTTCCGCCTCTCGTCCAGTCCTTCGTTCTCCACTTCGGCGAAATGGGGTCGCGCTGGGGAATCAACCGCACGGTCGGCCAGATCTACGCCCTGCTCTTCGTTTCGCCCGCGCCCGTCTGCGCGGAGGAGATCGCCGAATCGCTCGGCATCTCGCGCTCCAATGTGTCGATGAGCCTGCGCGAATTGCAGGCCTGGAACCTCGTCATCCTGAAACACAAGCCGGACGATCGCCGCGATTTCTTCATCACGCCGGACGATGTCTGGCACATATTGAGGACGCTGGCCGAGGAGAGAAAGAAGCGTGAAGTCGATCCGACGCTTTCGGTTCTGCGGGAGATCCTGATGCAACGGCCGGCGAGCGACGCAGAGCGGCATGCGCAGCAGCGCATGAGCGAGATGCACACGCTGATCGAGCAGCTGACGCATTGGTATGAAGACGTAAAACAACTTGAAACAGAGAGGCTTGCAACGCTACTCTCGCTCGGCGCGAAAGTGACCAAGCTTCTGGAGGCCAAGGACCGGGTCGTTTCGCTCGGCCGTAGCCGCCGGCCGAACCCTGCGAACAAGAGTTAGCGCCATGGGCACTGCTTTCTTCGACGCGAAGGACACACAAGAGGCTCGGCCACGGGATGGTGGTGCCGTTACGCCCGGCCGCGACGGGGCGAAAATCGGGCTGCGCAGGGCGGCGATGCTGCAGGCGCTGGCTGCGGCCATCTGGATTCCGCAGGCCGGATTGCTGGCCGTCTCGGTCGGGCGCATCGCCGATGGCGGCGGATTGCATGACGTTCTCTGGCCAGCCCTCGGCATCCTTGTCCTCGGATTTGCAAGAAGTTGTCTCGACGCGGCTGGCGGCCGCCTGGCCTTTCACGCCGCCCGCGCCGAGCTCAGCCGCAGGCGGCAGATTGCCGCCGCGGCCCTTTCCATGTCGTCACCCATCGATCGCGGCCGCCCCGCCTCTGGCAAAGCCGCAAGTGTCATTGGCGAACAAGCCGAACTGATCGTGCCTTACCTCGCCCGTTTCCAGCCGGCGCGCATGAAGGCGAGCCTCGTGCCGCTCATCATCCTTGCCTTCATCCTGCCGGTCTCCTGGATCGCCGCGCTGGTTCTGCTATTCGCCGCGCCGCTGATCCCGATCTTCATGGCGCTGATCGGCTGGCGTGCCCAAGCTGCCAGCGAAAAACAACTCGTCGCGACCGGCGGCCTCAACGGCTTCCTGCTCGATCGGCTGCGCGGACTGGCGACCATCCGTGCGCTCGACGCAGTCGATGCCACGGCACTGCGCCTACGGTCGGAGGCGGAGTCGCTGCGCGCGCGCACCATGGCGGTGCTGAAGATTGCCTTTCTGTCTTCGGCGGTGCTCGAGCTTTTCGCCGCGCTCGGCGTGGCGATGATTGCGGTCTATGTCGGTTTCAGCCTGCTCGGCGAAATTCGCTTCGGCACTTGGGTGGGCCGGCTCGACCTGACCGAGGGACTGTTCATCCTGCTGCTTGCGCCGGCCTTCTTCGAGCCCCTGCGCGAACTCTCGGCTGTCTGGCACGATCGGGCGGCCGGCGAAGCGGCGCTGAAGGCCCTGGACGCCCTCGCTGCCGGCGGCCTGTCCATTCGAGGAGCAGTCGACGTCGCGCCAGCGGTCTCTGCCGTCGCCGAAGCGCCGGCCATCCGTCTTGAGAATGTCGATTTCCGCTACGCCGCCACTGAGCCGTTGATCCTCGACGATTTCAACCTCGATATCGCGGCCGGCGAACATCTGGCGCTTCTTGGCGCCAGCGGTTCCGGCAAGTCGACGCTTCTTTCGCTGATTTCAGGACTGGCGCCCTGCACCGCTGGCCGCATCGTCATCGGCGGCATCGAACTTGCGGATGACAGCGCCCACGCCTTGCGCGCCAGCATGGCGTGGATCGGCCAGAGACCGCATATTTTCGCCGGCACCATCGCCGGCAATATCACGCTCGGCAGGCCCGGTATCCCACGCGGCGATGTGGCAGATGCACTTGACGCCGCCCGGCTCGGAAAAGTCGCCGCCGCCTATGGCCACCGGCCGCTCGGCGAAGGCGGGATCGGGCTTTCCGGCGGCGAGGCACTTCGGCTTGCGATCGCTCGGGCCGCCTGCAATCCGCATCTCCGGATTATCCTGGCCGACGAGCCGACAGCGCATCTCGACGCCGCCACCGCCGCCGAGGTTACCGACAGCCTGCTTTCGCTCGCCAGGGGCCGCACTTTGATCGTCGCGACCCACGATCCGCTGCTTGCCGCCCGCATGCATCGCGCCATGCGCATCGATGCCGACATCGTTATGAGGGAGGCCGCTGAATGAGCGGATTTGCTGCAGACCTCAAGCCGATCCTGCGTCTGTTCCTTGCCGAGCGCCGGCGTGCGCTGTTGCTCGGTGCAGCACTTTCGGCAGCGACGGTGACAGCCGGCATCGCCCTGCTCGGCCTGTCCGGCTGGTTCATCACCGCCACCTCGCTCGCCGGCCTTTCGGCCGCTGCCGCCATCACCTTCGACGTCTTTGCGCCCTCAGCCGGCATCCGCCTGCTCGCTATCGTCCGTACGGCCGCGCGCTACGGCGAAAGGCTTGCGACCCATGACGCAACCCTCAGTGTACTCGCCGCCCTGCGCGAAAGGCTGTTTCGCGGCTTTGCCGAACCGGGTGCGGCTCGCACCCTTTTGCATCGTCCCGCAAAGCTGCTCTTCCGGCTGACGGCCGATATCGATGCGCTCGATTCCCTCTACCTGCGCATCCTCGTGCCGGCTGCGGTCGCGATCGGTGCAGCCCTGGCGGCAAGCGTGGTGCTGGGGTTGATGCATCCCCTGTTCGGTCTATGCTTCGGCCTTTTTCTCGCCGGTGCCGGCCTCGCCCTGCCCTTGATCGCCGGGCGGGCGGCGCGCAAACATGCCCGCAGACGCGCCCATGGCATCGAGGCGCTGCGGTCGCGAGCGATTGATCTCGTCGCCGGCCAGACCGATCTGCTGATGGCCGGCCGCCTTGCCGCGCAGACAGGTATCATCGCTGCGGCCGACGCCTACTCTGCCCGCGCCGACGACCGGCTGAACCGTGTCGAAACCGGCCTGACATTCGGCTTCGGCCTTGTCTCGACCCTGCTGCTGACGGCATCGCTGCTTGCCGTTGCGGCACTTGCGGAAACGAAGGTGATTACCGCTCCTGTCGCCGCACTCGGCCTGCTCGTCGCCTTTGCGGCAGTCGAACCCTTCACAGCGCTACGCCGTGGTGCCCTGGAACTCGGTAGGACGCTGCTTGCGGCAAGGCGCATCGCGCCGCGGCTTGCCGTTGCGGCGGCACCCGAACCATTGGCGGTGCCGTTGCCGGGAGGCGTTTTTTCGCTGGCGAAGGTGTCAGCCTTCCATGAAAACTCCACCGTGCCGGCGCTCGAGGATATCGAACTCACGCTTCAACCGGGCGAACGCCTCGCCGTCATCGGCAGCAGCGGTGCCGGCAAGTCGAGCCTGCTTGCCCTCCTTTCCGGCGAATTGCCGGCAAGGAGGGGAAGCGTTGCCGCGATGACGGCAACGCTGCTGACGCAACGGACGGAGCTTTTCGAAGACAGCCTGCGCGGCAACCTGCTCCTTGCGAACCCGGATGCGAACGAGGCCCGTCTTCGCGAAGCGCTTGCCGCCGCCGGCCTGCTTACCGATGTCGAGGCCATGCCTGGGGGGATCGATACGCGGCTCGGCGAAGGTGGCCTTGGACTTTCAGGCGGCCAGTCGCGCCGTCTGGCGCTTGCCCGGCTTTTCCTGCGCGACACGCCGCTCTGGCTGCTCGACGAGCCGACCGAGGGCCTCGATGGTGTCACTGCCCGCGACGTGCTCGCCCGTCTTTCCGCGATGGCGGCGGGCCGCTCGCTGGTGATCGCAACGCATATCCGCCGCGAGGCTGCGATTGCCGACCGCATCGCCGTCATCGAAGGCGGCCGTATCACAGAAATTTCGCGCCGCGGAGAGGCGGCGTTCGAAAGGGCGCTCGACCGGCTTCGGCCGGACTGAGCAAAGCCGCATGCCCTGAGCGCTGATCGGCGCTGAGGAACGCCTGTACCGCGTGGGACCGTGGGAGAAAGACAATGGAACTAGATATCGTAGCGCTTTCGCGCTTCCAGTTTGCGCTGACGGCGCTTTACCACTTCCTGTTCGTGCCCCTGACGCTCGGCCTGTCCGTGCTCTTGGCGATCATGGAAACCGTCTATGTCATGACCGGCCGCCAGATCTGGCGGCAGATGACCAAATTCTGGGGCGGGCTGTTCGGCATCAACTTCGTGCTCGGCGTCGCCACCGGCATCGTCATGGAATTCCAGTTCGGCATGAACTGGAGCTACTACAGCTACTATGTCGGCGACATCTTCGGTGCGCCGCTGGCGATCGAAGGCCTGATGGCCTTCTTCCTCGAGGCGACCTTCGTCGGTCTGTTCTTCTTCGGCTGGGACAAGCTGTCGAAGGTCGGGCATCTCGTCGCCACCTGGGCGGTGGCGATCGGCTCGAATTTTTCGGCACTCTGGATCCTCATCGCCAATGGCTGGATGCAGAACCCCGTGGGATCGGCGCTCAACCCGCAGACGATGCGCATGGAAATCACAAGCTTCTTCGACGTGGTCTTCAATCCCGTCGCCCAGGCGAAATTCGTCCATACGGTGTCGGCAGGTTACGTCTGCGCCTCGATCTTCGTGCTCGGCGTCTCCGCCTGGTATATCCTCAAGGGCCGGCATATCGAACTTGCCAAGCGCTCGATAACGGTCGCCGCCTCCTTCGGCCTCGCCTCGGCTCTATCAGTCGTCGTGCTTGGCGACGAGAGCGGTTATCTCGCGACTGAGAACCAGAAGATGAAGCTCGCGGCAATCGAGGGCATGTGGAAGACGGAACCGGCGCCGGCGGCCTTCACCGCCTTTGGCTTCCCCGACCAGGAGGCCCGCGAAACGCATTTTGCCGTGCACATTCCCTGGGTCATGGGCCTGATCGGCACGCGCTCGCTGACGACCGAAATCCCCGGCATCGACAAGCTCGAACAGCAGGCCGAAACCCGCATCCGCGACGGCATCAAGGCTTACGACGCGTTGATGCAGATCCGTTCGGCACCGGCACAGGACCAGGTTGCGCAGGAAGTGCGCACCTCCTTCGAGGATCTCGGCCATGATCTCGGTTACGCTCTTCTTCTGAAGCGCTACGTCGACGATCCGCGCCAGGCGACCGACGAGCAGATCGTTCAGGCCGCGCGCGACACCATCCCGCACGTGCCGACGCTCTTCTGGTCCTTCCGCATCATGGTCGGTCTCGGTATGTTTTTCATCCTGCTGACGGCGACCTTCTTCTGGCTGTCGGCGCGGCGCCAGCTCGAAAAGTACCCGCTGCTTCTGCGGATCGCGGTGTTTGCCATTCCGCTGCCTTGGGTCGCCATCGAATTCGGCTGGATCGTCGCCGAGTTCGGCCGCCAGCCCTGGGTGATCGAAGGCGTGCTGCCGACGGCTGCTGCCGTCTCCAGCCTCGGCGCCAGCACGGTGCTTCTGACCATCATCGGTTTTGCGGCACTCTATACGACGCTGATCGTCATCGAGATGAGCCTGATGATCAAGGCGATCAGGCAAGGGCCGGAGCCGGACGACGAGCCGGAAGCCCATCTGATTTCCGAAACCCTCGTCCCGGCCGCGGAGTGACCTGCCATGATCCTTCACGAACTCATCGACTATGAAACCCTGCGTCTCATCTGGTGGCTGCTGCTCGGCGTATTGCTGATCGCCTTTGCGACGACAGGCGGTTTCGATCTCGGCGTCGGCACACTGCTGCCTTTCGTCGCCCGGACCGATACGGAACGGCGCGTGGCGATCAACACCATCGGCGCCACCTGGGAAGGCAATCAGGTCTGGCTGATCCTCGGCGGCGGCGCCATCTTTGCTGCCTGGCCACCGCTTTATGCGGTCTCCTTCTCGGGCTTCTATCTGGCGATGTTCGCGATCCTCTTCGCACTCATCCTGCGCCCGGTCGGTTTCAAATACCGGTCTAAGCGGGAAAGCGCCAGCTGGCGCAGCGGCTGGGACTGGGCGCTCTTCGTCGGCGGTTTCGTGCCGTCGCTGATCTTCGGCGTCGCCGTCGGCAATGTGCTGCAGGGCGTGCCTTTCCGCTTTGCCGACGATATGCGGATCTTCTATGAGGGCTCGTTCTTCGCGCTGCTCAACCCCTATGCGCTGCTCTGCGGCCTGCTTTCCCTAGCCATGCTGACGATGCATGGTGCGGCCTGGCTGGTGTTGAAATCGAGTGGCCCGGTCGCAATGCGTGCCAGAAGCTATGGCAGCATCGCCGCCCTTGCCGTTATCGTGCTTTTCGCACTCGGCGGCCTCTTCCTTTTTTGGATCGGCGTCGGTGGCTATCGCATCACCAGCGATATCAGCCCGATCGGTCCCTCCAATCCGCTGCTGAAGACCGTGGCGCTGGAGAAAGGCGCATGGCTTGCCAATTACGGCGCTCATTCGTGGATGATCATCGCGCCCGTCCTCGGCTTCGTCGGCGCGGCACTGGCCTTCATTGCCATGCGGGCAAGGCGCGAGATCATGACGCTGCTTTTCAGCAAGGTGGCGATCTTTGGCATCATCTCGACGGTCGGCCTGTCGATGTTCCCGTTCATCCTGCCCTCCTCGCTCGATCCGCGATCGAGCCTGACGGTCTGGGATGCATCCTCCAGCCACATGACACTGTTCATCATGCTTGTGGTGACGGTGATCTTCCTGCCGATCATCTTCGCCTACACAGCCTGGGTCTACAAGGTTCTGTGGGGCAAGGTCGATGAGAAGTCGATCACCGATAAAAATAGCCACGCTTACTAGAGCGGCTCAGCAGAACCGCTCTAACCTTTTGTTTTTAAGCAATTCCGGACGGAAAACCGCTTCGCACTTTTCGTGGAATTGCTCTGAGGGAGATGAAACGATGTGGTATTTCGCATGGATCCTCGGCCTGCCGCTGGCCGCCGCCTTCGCCGTCCTCAACGCCATGTGGTATGAGCTGATGGACGACGCAGCCAGGAAGAAGGCTTCCGAGCCTCGCAAGTAGAAATGCAAGAGCGCGGCTCAAAACGCGCCCCTCACCTAAATGTGGAATGGGCGGAATGGGCGGCATCGTCCTTCCCAGAGCACAGTGCCGTTGAAGCTGATCGCGCCACCGCGAGGGTCAAACGCCTTGACTTCGCCTGGGTTTGGGTTACGATGTAATTCACTGTATTACGGAGCGATAATCATGCTGAACAGTGAAAAATCTCAAGTTTCTCTGAGACTGCCCACGTCCCTGGTTTCGGAGTTCGATCGTATCGCGGCAATTCTTGAACGTGATCGTACCTGGATAATGCAGAAGGCGCTCAGTCAATATCTTGCAATTGAAGGGGCCGAAATCCTTGCAGATGCTCAAGGGCTCGATGAACTGAATCGAGGGGACAGCGTCGATCTGGAGGACGTGCTTGAGAAGGCTCGGGCAATCGTCGATGCTGCCGAGTATCGACGCCGTATGCGGGTGGGTTGATGCCTCGCGTTCGCCTTTCCAAAAGTGCAGAACGCTGGTTTTTGAGCAAGATTGCCGAACTCGCAGAGGTTAACCCAGCCGCCGCAAAGAAACTCGTTGAACGCCTGGAAAGGCAAAGAGAGCTTCTTTCATCGTTCCCCCAAATGACCGAAAGGGGAATCCTGGAAGGAACGCGCAAGGTGAGTATGCCTCCCTTCGTGCTCACAATTCGCTCGCGAGACGGCATTGTTGAAATTGCGGCAATCAGAGACGCGCGGCAGAAGGATGCTTACGCTCCAGTCGAGATGCTGTCCGCAGACGACGATGATGAAATCCACCATGCGAAACACCCCTGATAACCGAGGTTACAAGGGGTGTTGATGAAGCAATGGCTAAGAGGGCTTGCGGCTCGCACCGCACCCTTTGCCTGTCTCGTCAGCCTTCCAGCCACTTCACCTGATCGGGTGTGAGCTTGATGTCGAGCGCCGAGAGACTGTCTTCCAACTCGGCGACGGTGCGCGGGCCGATCAGTGGAATGACCGGGAAAGGCTGGGCGATCACATAGGCGAGTGCGATGTGGATCGGATTGCGGTCGAGTTTGTTGGCAAGCTCGATGGCACGGTCGCGGCGTCCGAAGTTGCGCTCGGAATACCAGACCCGGACGATCTCCTCGTCATCTCGCTTGTCGCGGCCGGCGCGGTCGGTAAAGAAGCCGCGGCCCTGGCTCGACCAGGCAAAGTTCGGGATCTGCTTCTCGTTCAGCCACTTTTTCCAGTCGTCATCGGAAGCGGCGACGCAGCCGGCCCAGATAGGGTCGAGCATCTCGGCGAGCGAGAAGTTGTTGGAAAGTGCTGCCGGTGCCGTCTTGCCGGTTTTTTCGGCATAGGCGATCGCCTCGTCGAAGCGCGCCCCCGCCCAGTTCGAGCCACCGAATATGCCGCGGATGCGTCCGCGCTTGACCTCCGCATCCATGGCATCGACGAACTCGCCGACCGGCACGTCGGTATTGTCACGATGCATGAAATAGATATCGACATAGTCGGTCTTCAGCCGGGAAAGCGACTGGTCGAGCTGCTTTGCGATCATATCGGGATAGCAGAGCGGCGAATGGGCGCCCTTGCCGATCAGCACGATCTCCTCGCGCGGCACCTTTCGGCTCGTGTGCCAGTCGCCGAAGATCGCCTCCGTCTTACCGCCGCCATAGACATAGGCCGTGTCGAAGGCATTGCCGCCGGCCTCGTAGAAGGCGTCGAGCGTCAGCGAGGCGGCGGCAAAATTCGGGAAGAATTCGAAGCCGAGTGTCACCACCGAGGCCGGCTTGGAAATGCCGGGAATCTGACGCTGCGGAACGCTATTGCCGCGCGCGACCGTGCCGCCAGCAATGTTTGCCGTGCGCTTGCTGGCTTTTTCCACGCCGTATTCAAGACCGACCGAGGCGCGCCACTGGTCGAGTACACGCAGGTTTCCGATCGAATCTGCCCAGCTCATGCCAGGAGAGCTGAATTCGGTCTTGCCGGCGCGGATGGCATCGCCGGCCGCATCCGCCTCGAAGGAATAGAGCCAGCGGTCTTCCCTCAGTTCGACGGTTTCTCGGCTGCCGCCCTTGAAGATTTCGATCTTGCCGACGCCGCCCTTATGGCCGGAGGCGAACCAGAAGTCCTGAACCTCGATCCGGCCCTCGGAGCCGATGATGCGCAGCACATTGTCCTGCTGCGCCATGATCGAGCAGGAGACTTCGGCGATGATCTCGTTCGGGAACTTGAGCACGGCAGATGCCCATTCATCGACGCCGCTCTCTCCGAGATGGGCGACGCCCGAAACCTTCTCCGGTTCGAGGAAGGCCTTGCCCTCTGCGGCACCGGCGATCAGCCTGGCCATCGAGACCGGATAACCGCCGACATCGAGAATACCGCCGCCAGCAGTATCGTTGGCGAAAAGCCGGTGTTCCGGCTTGTAGCTGCCCATATTGAAGCCGAAGCTCGAGCGGATGATCCGAACGGTGCCGATGACGCCGCTTTTGACGAGCTCGACCAGCTTCTCGGTCTGCGGATGCACGCGGTACATGAAGGCCTCGCCGGCAAAGACGCCGGCTTTTTTCGCCTCGTAGTAAACCGCTTCGGCATCATAGGCCGAGAGCGCGATCGGCTTTTCCACCAGGATGTGCTTGCCGGCGCGTGCCGCCTTGATCGCCCATTCGGCATGGCCGGTGTGGGGGACGGCGATATAGATCGCATCGATCTCCTTGTCGGAGAGCAGCGCCTCGTAACCATCGACGATGCGGGCGCCGGGGAAGTTTTCGGCAAGGCCCGGCTTTGCAGGATTGCGGGTGGCGATCGCCACCAGCTTCCCTGTGCGAGAATGAGCGACGCCATCGGCAAAGGTGCGGGCGATGGTGCCGGGGCCGATGATGCCCCAGCGGATTGGTTGATCTGAAGTCATGGAAAATCCTCTTTCGTCTTTCTGTCCTGGGATTTGGTTCAGCGAAGCCGTTTGCCGGCGCCGTCGAAAAGGAATGTGCGGCTGGCGGGAAGGCCGACTGTCAGCGTTTCGCGATTGCCGGCGACGCGCGATTCCGGCCGCTCGATGATCAGTTGCTCGGGGCCGATGGTGGCGTAAATATAACTGGTATTGCCGAGATGCTCGGCGACGTCGATGGTGACGGTGAGGTCGGCATCGCCTGCGCCCGCATCGACGAAATGTTCCGGACGGATGCCGAGTGTTACCTTTGCATCGGCTTCGATCGGATCGGCGACTGGCAGCGTCAGACGGGTATTGGCGTCACTTTCCAACGCGATCACCGCCCTGCCCGGCTGCGCCTCGACCACCACGGCCTTCAGGAAATTCATCTTCGGTGAACCGACGAAGCCGGCGACGAACTGATTGGCGGGGTCGTCGTAAAGGTCGAGCGGCGCGCCGATCTGCTCGATATTGCCGGCGCGCAGCACGACGATCCTGTCGGCGAGCGTCATCGCTTCCGTCTGATCGTGGGTGACGTAGATCATCGTCGTGCCGAGCTGTTTGTGCAGTCTGGAGATTTCGACGCGCATCTGCACGCGCAGTTCCGCATCGAGGTTCGACAAAGGTTCGTCGAACAGGAAGACCTGTGGTTCGCGGACGATGGCGCGGCCGATCGCGACACGCTGGCGCTGGCCGCCGGAAAGCTGCTTCGGCCGCCGCTTCATCAACTCGGTGATCTGCAGGATCTCGGCGACATGGCGCACGCGCCGCTCGGTGTCGGCTTTCGGGTTGCCGTTCATGCGCAGGCCGAAGCTCAAATTTTCCTCTATGGTCAGGTGCGGATAGAGCGCGTAGGACTGGAAGACCATGGCGATGCCGCGATCGGCCGGCTCGACGTCGTTGACGACCCTGCCGCCAATCTGAAGCTCGCCTGATGTAATGTCCTCGAGGCCGGCGATCATCCTGAGCAGCGTGGACTTGCCGCAGCCGGAGGGGCCGACGAAGACGACGAATTCGCCGTCCTTCACCTCCAGATTGGCGCCGTGGATGATCTCAAAGCCGCCGAAGCGCTTGACGATGTTGCTGAGTGAAAGCTCTGCCATGCAGCCTCCCGATTATTTGATTGCGCCGGCCGCGATGCCGGCGATGAAATGGCGTTGAAGCGCCACGAAGATGACGAGGATCGGCGCCGTCAGCAGCACCGCGCCGGCCATGATGCCGCCCCATGAGACCTTGGTGAGACCGATCAGCGTTCCCAATGCCACAGGCGCCGTCATCATTCCCGGTCTGGAATTGATCAGCAGCGGCCAGAGGTAATTGTTCCACGAGTGCAGGAAGAGAATGATCGCCAATGCCGCCATGGTCGGGCGCGCCAGTGGCAAGGCGATGCGCAGGAAGATCTGCCATTCCTTGACGCCCTCGACCCGGGCCGCATCGAAGAGCTCGCCCGGCATCATCGAGAAGGATTGTCGCATGAACAGCACGCCGAGCGAATTGAACAGCGGTGGCACGATCAGAGCTACCCAGGTGTTTGCCAGCTTGAATTCCCGTGCCACCATGATGAACTGCGGGATGACGACCACCGAAAACGGCAGCGTGATCGTGCCGAGGATGATGGCGATGACGATGGAGCGGCCGACGAAACGATAACGCGCCAGCGCCCAGCCGGCCATCGAGGTCAGCATCACCGAGAGCACGGTGTAGATGACCGCGACACCGATGGAGATCACCATCGCGCCGACAAAATCGGTATCGGCCTGCAGGTTCTTGAAGTTCTCGACGAAGTTGGTCGACGGCCAGAGCACGATGTCAGGGCTGAAGATGCCGTTGTCGGGCATGGTCGAAAAGACGAACATCATCCAGAGCGGAAACAGCCAGATTATCGCCAGCGGCGCCAGGACGGCATGCAGCGCGATCTGGCGCCGAAGAAGAGATTGCGATTTGGATCTCATTTCGGATCCCTCCCGACCCAGAGATTGAGAAGCGAGATCACCACGGCAAGGGCTGCTATCGTATAGGCGATCGACGAGGCATAGCCGAAGTTCAGCGAGGTGAAGCCCTGGCGGTAGAGCAGCAGGCCGAGGGTCTCCGTGCCGCCGCCGGGGCCGCCGCGATAGGTGATGAGGTAGGGCTCGGTGAAGAGCTGCATCGTGCCGATCACCGAGAGCACCACGCAGAAGAGGATGATCGGTTTGAGGAGCGGCAGGGTGATATGGAAAAACTGCTGGACCTTGCTCACCCGGTCGAGCGTTGCCGCCTCGTAGACGTCCTCGGGGATCGACTGCAGTCCGGCAAGGATGATGATGGCGTTATAGCCCGCCCAGCGCCATGTGACGGCGATAATCAACACCGCCATTGCCGCATTTGCATTGTCGAACCAGGAGACCGGGCTGAGGCCGATGGCTGAAATCATTTTGTTGATGATCCCGAAATCGAGGCTGAACATCAGCCGGAAGACAGCGGCATAGGCGACCTCGCCGACGACGACGGGGGCAAAGAAGGCGAAGCGGAAGAGCGGGCGCGCTTTCAAGAGCGGCGAATTGAGCAGCACGGCCATGACAGTCGCCAGCGCGATCATGACGGGCACCTGGATCACCAGGATGATCAGCGTATTGTAGAGAGCATTGTAGAAGGCCGGGTCATAGAAGAGCCGGCCCCAGTTGGCCTGGAGGCTGTATCTCCACGGGTTGATGCGCGTGTTCTGAAAGGAGATCAGGAACGAATTGATGATCGGCCAGAGCCAGAAGGTGGCAAAGACCAGCAGATAGGGGGCGAGGAACGCATAGGCGCTCCGGGTTCTGAACGGCATCGGGCCTCCTCCTTACAAAACCAATGAATGACCGGCCGCCTTGCAAGCCGGGCGAAGGCCGGGCGTCTTAAACGCCCGGCTTCGTCATTCATTGCGCGATCGGAAGGCCGGTCGCCGAAGCGATCTGGTTGGCGGCATCGTCGAGAGCCGCCTTCGCATCGGGATAACCGCCGGAGAAGAACTTCGTCTGCGTCGCCTTGTAGATGGCGTCGGCATCGCTCTGGAAGGCGGTGCCGCGGCTCGGTACGATCTTCGGTAGTGTCGCCAGGATATCCGCCCAGACCTTCTGACCGCCCCAATAGGGCTGCGCCTCACTGACGAAGGGATCCTTCTCGGCTGAAAGCAGCGATGGGACCAGACCGAATTCCTTCAGCATGGTGATCTGGCCTTCATCTGTGCCGAGGGCGTAGTTGACGAATTTCCAGGCGGCTTCCTTGTTCGCGGACGTCGCCGAAATGGCGAGCGACGAACCGCCGAGATTGGCAGCATGCGGGCCGTCTGCCGTCAGGCTCGGCATCTTGTAGACGCCCCATTTGCCCTTGAGGTCCGGGGAGGTCGAGCGCACGGTGCCCTCATACCAGCCGCCATACATCTGGCTCGCAGCCTTGCCGGCGGTATCGGCCTGGATTTTCTCTTCCCAATTGGCCGCCGTCAGCGTGCCGGCATCCTTCATCTCCTTCACCTTTTGCAGCGTGGCGACACAAGCCGGCTGGTTGATGGTGATGGACTGGCCATCAGTCGCGAAATAACCGCAGCCCTGTTCGTTGGCAATCATGCGAAACCATTCGCTGTCGCCGTTGAAGTCGGCCTGCGCCATGACGACGCCGGGATTGGCGGCGGAAATCTTCTTACCGGCAGCGATGAAATCGTCCCAGGTGTTGATCGTGCTCGGATCGACGCCGGCCTTTTCGTAGAGGTCGCGGCGATAGAAGACGGCGACAGGACCGGAATCCCACGGCATGGCGTAGGCGACATCGCCGACCTCGAGCTCGGTGCGCTTGAAATCTGGGAATTTCGCCTGGATATCGGCCGTGTAGCCGAGTTCCTTCAGATTGGCGAAGCAATCCGGGAAACGGCTCCAGAAGATTTCAGCCTCGAAGTTTTCGATGCTGACAATATCGGGCAAGCCGTCGCCGCCGGCAGCACACGCTGCGAGCGTCTTGTCGAAGACCTGGCCGTTTCCAAGGTCCTCGACGGTGATCTTGATATCGGGAAACTGCTTGTTGAAGCCTGCGAGCGTGGACTTCAGTCCCGACGCGGCCGTATTCCAGCTCCAGATGGTGAGATTGGCCGACTGCGCGAATGCGGAGCCGGAAGCAAGCACTGCGACAGCTGCGGTCGCAGCGAGAAGTTTGAAGCGCATTGAAAATCCTCCCTTTTCAATTGCCGATCTTACGAACGCGGTTAAACTATCTGTAAGGGAGCGGCTGTCTCCTAAAAAGGGAACATGAATTTGGCGGAAAGTAAGGTCGGCACACGTGCAATCTACCAGCCCGGCGCGAGCAGCATCGAGGGTTTGCCGACAGCGCTCCAGATGTTTCATGCCCATCCGCCTGTCATGGCCATGCCGCACTGGCATGCGCAGGTCGAGGTCAACTACGTGATGCGCGGCACCGTGCACTACCGGATGAGCGACCACGAATTCCGGCTGAACGCCGGCGAAATGTGCCTCTTTTGGGGTGGTCAGCCGCATCAGATGGACGAATCCTCGGATGATTCACTCTATGCCGGCGCCCATCTGCCGCTCGTCTATTTCTTCCGGCTGCGCCTGCCGATCAGCGTTTCCAGCCGGCTGATGAAGGGCGAGACGCTGCTGACCTCGGCAACGGATGCCGCCGACAGCGAGAACTTCACCCGCTGGTTCCGCTATGCCAACTCAGGCGATCCCGCCAAGGCCCAGCACGCCGTCGACGAGCTGCTGCTGCGCATCGAGCGGATCGCGCTCGAACCCTATTCGATGACGTCGCAGGCGGCCATCAATCTCGACGGCGATCACCCGTATCCGCATTCCTCGCGCAGCGTCGCGCGCATGTGCGATTTCATCGCCGCCAATTTCCTGCACGACATCGATTCGGTCGATATCGCCCGCGCCGCCGACCTTCATCCGAAATATGCGATGAACCTTTTCAAGCGATCGACCGGCATGACGCTCAGCAAATATGTGACGCTGCTGCGGCTGTCGCGCGCCCAGGCGATGCTGATGAGCGAGGGCGCCAATGTGCTGCAGGTGGCGATGGACAGCGGCTTCGGCTCGATCAGCGCCTTCAACAAATCCTTCCGCCACATCGCCGGCATGTCCCCGTCGGACTTCCGCCGCGATATCCGGCTGGTGACGACGATGCCCTCCGGCGCTTTCCGCAACTAGCTCAGAGCCAGCCGCAATTCGGCGTTCTGGTGCGGCTGCCTGCGACTTGTTTTTCACTGGGCAAAAAAGAACCAACGCCTAAGGTGGCGGCAGAATACGCACATTTTCTGTGCAAGTGCATGCACTATTGCATTTTCCAGGAAATTGGTGCCATCGCACTCTCAATAAAATCAATGATTTATAATTTGGCACGCACTTTGCTTCGATAGTTGCAGAGTTGGTGGCTAGGGTTCCGGCGTCGCAAGGCGTGGCTGGTCCGAGAGCTACCACCGGCAGGGGAGACATCCCGCCGGGTGCACGGCGGGACAAAAGCCCGGGAGACCTCGTAAGCCAAGGGATTGGCGGCACGATGGTCATTGCCGATCCCTTTTGAAGAAAAGCAAAAGGGGAATTTCAATGCAGACTTTTTCGAAGATTCTATCGATTACCGCGCTGACGGCGTCCCTGGCGCTGGGACTCGGCTCCATCGCCAAGGCCGAACAGAAGACCGACTTCAAGGTCGCCTGGTCGATCTATGTTGGTTGGATGCCCTGGGGTTATGCTGCTGATCACGGCATCGTCAAGAAATGGGCCGACAAATACGGCATCAAGATCGAGGTCACCCAGTTCAACGACTACGTCGAATCGATGAACCAGTATACAGCAGGCGCCTTCGACGCCGTGACGCTGACCAACATGGACGGCCTGTCGATCCCGGCTGCCGGCGGCGTCGATACGACAGCCGTCATCGTCGGCGACTTCTCGAACGGCAATGATGCCGTCATCCTGAAGGACAAGGCGAGCCTTGCCGACATCAAGGGCCAGAACGTCAATCTCGTCGAATTTTCCGTCTCGCACTACCTGCTTGCCCGCGCGCTCGAAAGCATCAAACTGACCGAGCGTGACGTCAAGGTGGTCAACACGTCCGACGCCGATATGGTCGCCGCCTACAAGACGGCAGATGTCACCGCAGTCGTCACCTGGAACCCGCTGGTCTCGACCATCCTCGAGGATCCCACGGCCAAGAAGGTCTTCGACAGCTCGCAGGTGCCGGGTGAGATCATCGACCTGATGGTCGCCAATTCAGGCGTGCTGAAGGACAATCCGAATTTCGGCAAGGCGCTCGCCGGCATCTGGTATGAGACCGCAGCACTGCTGACCGCCGACAGCGCCGACGGCAAAGCCGCCCGCGAGGCGATGGGCCAGGCATCGGGCACCGATCTCAAGGGCTACGAGTCCCAGCTTGCCGTCACCAAGCTGTTTGCCAAGCCGGCCGATGCCGTTGCCTTCACCGCCTCGGCCAGCCTGCCGAAGACGATGGATCTCGTCCGCAACTTCCTGTTCGAAAAGGGCCTGCTCGGCAATGGCGCGCCATCGGCCGACGTCATTGGCATCGAAATGCCGGATGGCAAGATCCTCGGCGATAGCGGCAACGTCAAGCTGCGCTTCACCGAGACCTACATGAAGGCAGCCGCCGACGGCTCGCTCTGAGCGATGTCCAAGCAGCGGTGCGGCATTGACCGCACCGCCCAACCTTCATCAGCGGAGCTTTCCTCATGCGCTGGATCAACACGAGGCCGAGCCGGGGCGCGCAGCTTGCCTTGACGCTGCTGCCCTTCGTGCTGCTGATCGTTGCCTACACGGTCGGCTCGGCGGCACGGCTGGCGGAAAACGCCAACGACAAGCTGCTGCCTGGTCTTGCCGGTTTTGCCGATGCGATCGATCGCCTGGCCTTCATCGCCGATCCGCGCACCGGACAATATCTGCTCTGGTCCGATACGGGCGCGAGCCTGGTCCGGCTGTTCGCAGGCCTCGGCATCTCGACGCTTACCGCGCTTATCATCGGCATGCTGATCGGCATGCTGCCTTATCTCCGAGCCCTGCTCTCGCCCTTCGTCGCCGTCATCTCGATGGTGCCGCCGCTGGCGCTGCTGCCGATCCTGTTCATCGCCATGGGTCTTGGCGAAGCCTCGAAGATCGCGCTGATCGTCATTGGCGTTGCGCCGACGATGATCCGCGACCTTGCGCTGAAGGCGCTGGAGCTGCCGCGCGAACAGATCGTCAAGGCTGAAACGCTCGGCGGCTCCTCCTGGCAGATCGGCCTTCGCGTCGTGCTGCCGCAGATCCTGCCGCGGCTGATCACCTGCCTCAGGCTTCAGCTCGGCCCGGCCTGGCTGTTCCTGATCGCAGCCGAGGCGATCTCATCGGATTCCGGCCTCGGCTACCGCATCTTCCTCGTCCGCCGTTATCTCTCGATGGACATCATCTTTCCCTATGTCGTCTGGATCACGCTGCTGGCCGTGGTCATGAATTATATCCTCGATCGCATCCGCATTGCTGTCTTCCCCTGGTCTGAACTGGAGAAGCAGGCATGAGCGAACTGGTGATCGAAAAGGTCTGGAAAGAGTATGGCGACCAGATCGTGCTTGAGGACGTGTCGCTGACGGTTGCCTCGCGCGCCTTCGTCGCCCTTGTCGGCCCGTCCGGCTGTGGCAAGTCGACGTTCCTGCGCATGCTGCTCGGCCAGGAGCGGCCGACGCGAGGGACAATCCTGCTCGACGGCAAAGCTCTGCCGCAGGAGCCGGGGCCGGATCGCGGCGTCGTCTTCCAGCGCTACTCCGTCTTCCCGCATCTGACCGTGCTCGGCAATGTGCTGCTTGGGCGGGAACTCACAGCGTCTCGCTATAAAGCCAAGCTTTTCGGCGCTGCCCGTCGCAACGCCATTGACGAAGCCCGGCGGCTGATTGCCGAAGTCGGCCTTTCCGGCGCCGAGAACAAATATCCGGCGCAGCTTTCAGGCGGCATGCAGCAGCGGCTGGCGCTGGCGCAGGCCCTGATCATGAAACCGAAGGTGCTGCTCCTCGACGAGCCCTTCGGCGCACTCGACCCCGGCATTCGCGCCGAAATCCACACATTGATGAAGCGGCTCTGGCACGAAACCCAGATGACCGTCGTCATGGTGACGCACGACATGCGCGAGGCCTTCACGCTGGCGACGCGGGTCGTCGCCTTCGAGCGCAAGCGTGACCGCCCGGAAGAAAAGGAGCGCTACGGCGCGACGATCACCAAGGATATTTCGATCTGGCCGCCGAGGCTTGCCGGCGCGCCCTCCATCTTCAGCCCCGACCGGGACGGCCCGGTCATTTCTCTGGGCCTTCGCCGGGACGACCCGGCTTCCAGTCCGTCAGGAGAAAAACCATGATGCATGTCAGGCGTTCACCCGAAGAAATTGCCGCCAACCGGCAGCGCTACGAGGAACATCAGAAGAAGGGGTTGGAATTTGCCCCGAAGGCCTTGCCGGCGCCAAGCCCCCTGCCTGCGCCTGCCATCGATGCGGCTGCGATCATCCATCAGGAGACTATCCCCGGCGGCTGGTACTGGTCGACTACGGTCAAGCGCGGCGAGGCGCTCCGCATCGATCAGGGAGAAGGCGGATCGACCGTGGCGCTCGTTGCCTGGAACGCCACTGATACCAGCGAGCGGCTCAATCTCGTCGATACGGTCAAGGTGCAGTGGACGACCGCCCTCGGCAAGGGCCGCGTCATCTTCTCGGATATGGGCCGGGTGATGTTCTCGCTGATCGAGGATAGTTCCGGCGCCCATGACTGCCTGATGGGCGGCTCGACGGCAGCTTCGAACGCTGCAAGATATCCCGGCGTCAAGACCCGCAACACCCGCGACAATCTCGTGCTCGTCGCTGGCAAGCTTGGTCTCACCAGGCGCGACATCCCTGGGATTCTCAACCTCTTCGCCCCGGTCCGAGTCGACGATGACGGCGGCTTCCAGTGGCGCGGCAAGCTCTCCAACAGCGGCGATTATGCCGAACTGCGCGCCGAGATGGACATGATCGTCGGCTTTTCGAATTGCCCGCATCCACTCGATCCCGATCCGGTCTATGCGCCGAAGCCGGTCATCGTCACGCGCTTTCGCGCGCCCGCACCTGCAGTCGACGACCTCTCGCGCACGGCGACCGCCGAAGCCGTTCGCGGCTTCGAGAATAACGCCGCGATGCTGGCCTGAGGAGGATGACGATGACCGATTTCATCAAGACTTCAGCTTCGCGCAGCCTCGAAAATGCCGTGCAGGACCACTTCATCCCGGCCGAAGCGCCATGGTCCGGCATCGTCCGCAAGGGCCAGACCATCCGCATCGAGGACAGCTACGGCCAGCAGGCGATCGACACGCTGTTTTATCGCGCCGATGATTTTGCCGAGCGTTATTCCAACCAGGATACGATGCGGGCGCAGGGCGGCGCCTATATCGGCACCGGCACGAAGATCATTTCGAACGAAGGCAACGTCATGCTCATTATGACGGCCGACAGCTGCGGCCGGCACGATACATCCGCCGGCGCCTGCTCCTGCGAGAGCAACACCGTGCGCTTCGGCCACGGCACCAAATACCTGCATGCCTGCCGCGACAATTTCGTGCTCGAGGTGACAAAGCACGGCATGAGCAAGCGCGACATCGTGCCGAACATCAATTTCTTCATGAACGTGCCGATCAAGCCGAACGGCGAGATGACCATCGTCGACGGCATTTCCGCGCCTGGTGACTATGTCGAGTTGGTGGCGGAGATGGACGTGCTCTGCGTCATCTCCAACTGCCCGCAGATCAACAATCCCTGCAACGGCTTCGATCCGACGCCGATCCGGGTGCTGATCTGGGACGGCGAGGACTGATCGATGTTCACCAAGGTCCTGATCGCCAACCGCGGCGAAATCGCCGTCCGCGTCATCCGCACATTGAAGAGGATGGGCATCGCCTCAGTCGCCGTCTATTCCGATGCCGATCGGTTCTCGATGCCGGCGCTGACCGCCGACGAGGCCATACGCCTCGGTCCGGCGCCCGCTGCCGAAAGCTATCTCAACGTGGACGCCGTCATCGCCGCCTGCAAGGCGACGGGTGCTGAGGCCGTTCACCCGGGCTACGGCTTCCTCTCGGAGAATATCGGCTTTGCCGAGCGGCTTGCCGCCGAAGGCATCGCCTTTATCGGCCCGCGGCCGGAACATCTGTCGGCCTTCGGCCTGAAGCACACGGCGCGCGAACTGGCAAAGGCGAGCGGCGTGCCGCTGCTGCCCGGCACCGATCTCTTGCAGAGCGTCGAAGAGGCGCTTTCGGCCGCCGAGACCGTCGGTTATCCCGTCATGCTGAAAAGCACGGCCGGCGGCGGCGGCATCGGCATGCAGCTCTGCGCCGATGCAGCAGGCCTCAAGGCCTCCTTCGAAAGCGTGCAGCGGACGGCGCGGGCCAGCTTCGGCGATGCGCGCGTCTATATCGAGCGCTTCGTTGCCGAAGCCCGCCATGTCGAGGTGCAGATCTTCGGCGACGGCAAGGACCGGGTGATCGCGCTCGGCGAGCGCGACTGCTCGCTCCAGCGGCGAAACCAGAAGGTCGTCGAGGAAACCCCTGCCCCCGGTCTTTCCGCGGAAACGCGGGCGCGGCTGCACAAGGCGGCGGTCGATCTGGGAAGTTCGGTCTCCTATGAATCGGCCGGCACCGTCGAATTCATCTATGATCCCCAGCGCGAGGAATTCTATTTCCTCGAGGTCAATACCCGCCTGCAGGTCGAGCATCCCGTCACGGAAGCCGTCTTCGGCATCGACCTCGTCGAATGGATGATCCGGCAGGCGGCCGGCGAGGACGTGCTCTCGGGCGCTAGAAGCCTGATGCCGAAGGGCGCGGCGATCGAGATGCGGATCTACGCCGAGATGCCGCATGCCGATTTCCGCCCGAGTGCCGGCCTGCTGACCGAAGTCGTCTTCCCGAACAATGCCCGCGTCGACGGCTGGATCGAGACGGGAACCGAGGTCACGCCCTTCTATGATCCGATGCTCGCCAAGCTGATCGTGGCGGCGAGAGACCGGCCGGCGGCGATCGAGAAGCTGAAGGCAGCACTCGCCGAAACGTCGATATCAGGCATCGAGACCAATCTCGATTATTTGAAAACGATCGCCGCTTCCGAACTGCTTGCCGGCGCCAAGGTGGCGACGACGGCGCTTCGTGACTTCGCCTTCGTTCCCGATGTCGTCGAGGTGCTTGCGCCGGGTGCGCAGTCGAGCATTCAGGAACTACCGGGCCGGCTCGGCCTCTGGCATGTCGGCGTGCCGCCGAGCGGGCCGATGGACGAGCGCTCCTTCCGTCATGCCAACCGCCTCGTCGGCAATGCCGACGTGACAGCGGCACTCGAACTGACGGTTTCCGGCCCGACGCTGCGGTTTTATGCCGACCAGACGATCGCGCTTGCCGGCGCCCGGATGGCGATGACATGTGACGGCATAAAGTTGCCGCACGATGCGCCAGTCCTGATCCGCGCCGGTCAGATTCTATCGATCGGCACCATCGATGGACCGGGGCAGCGCGCCTATCTCGCCGTCGCCGGCGGCTTTGCAGCACCCGTCGTGCTCGGCTCGCGGGCGACTTTCGGTCTTGGTCAGTTCGGCGGCAACGCCACCGGTACGCTGAAAACGGGGCACGTGCTGCATTTTGCCCGCCAAGTGCCGGCCGAACCGGTGATACCCGCGGCGGAGCCAGCCGCCTTGACGCGCGAATGGGATGTCGGCGTGGTCTACGGCCCGCACGGCGCGCCAGATTTCTTCGTGGACAGCGATATCGAGACGCTGTTCTCGACGGCCTACGAAGTGCATTTCAACAGCGCCCGCACCGGCGTTCGCCTCATCGGCCCGGCCCCGGTTTGGGCGCGCCACGATGGCGGCGAGGCGGGGCTGCACCCCTCCAACCTGCACGACAATGCCTATGCGATCGGTGCAATCGATTTCACCGGCGACATGCCGATCATTCTCGGTCCTGACGGGCCGAGCCTTGGCGGCTTCGTCTGCCCGGCGGTGATTGCCCGCGACGAGCAGTGGAAGATGGGCCAGTTCAAGCCCGGCGACCGCATCCGTTTTCATGCAGTCGTGCGGCCGGAAGACCCGGTCGCTGGTCCAGCGGTACGGCGGGTCGCGGAAGAGACGGGTTCGCCGATCGTCGGCACCAGCGAGGACGGACCGGTTTCGGTCGTCTATCGCCGCCAGGGCGACGACAACCTGCTCGTCGAATATGGACCGATGACGCTCGATATCGCGCTTCGGCTGCGGGTGCATCTGCTGATGCAGGCCGTTGTCGAGGCTCGCCTTCCCGGCATCGTCGACCTTACCCCCGGCATCCGCTCGCTGCAGATCCATTATGACGGCACGCAGCTGACGCGCCGGCGCCTGCTGGGGCTGCTCTGCGAGATCGAGGCCACGCTTCCGGCAGCCCAGGAGGTCACGGTGCCGAGCCGCATCGTGCACCTGCCGCTTTCCTGGAACGATCCGGATGCGGAGCTTGCGATGCGCAAATATCAGGAGCTGGTGCGCCCGAATGCGCCCTGGTGCCCGTCGAACATCGAGTTCATCCGCCGCATCAACGGTCTTCCCGACGAACAGGCCGTCCGCGACATCGTCTTTGATGCCAGCTACCTCGTGTTGGGACTCGGCGATGTCTATCTCGGCGCGCCGGTTGCGACCCCGACCGATCCGCGCCACCGTCTCGTGACGACGAAATACAATCCGGCCCGCACCTGGACGCCGGAAAATGCCGTCGGCATCGGCGGCGCCTATATGTGCATCTATGGCATGGAGGGACCGGGCGGCTACCAGCTCTTTGGCCGCACCATCCAGGTCTGGAACACTTGGCGGGAGACGCCGGTCTTTGCCAAGGGAAAACCTTGGCTGCTGAACTTCTTCGACCAGATCCGCTTCTTCCCGGTCAGCAATCAGGAGCTGACCGAGGCGCGCGCCGCCTTCCCGCACGGGGGTTATCCGATCCGGATCGAGGAGACGGAATTCTCCTATGCCGCCTACGAGAAGGAATTGCAGGCGAACGCGGCGTCGATCGGCCGTTTCAAGGCAACACAGCAGGCCGCCTTCGATACTGAGCGCCAGCGTTGGAAGGAAGCCGGGCTCGACAGCTTCGTCACCGACGAAGGCACGGGCGAAAGTCCAGACGGGGATATTCCCGACGGCTGTTTCGGTGTTGCCAGCGCCGTACCCGGCAATATCTGGAAATTGCTGGTCGAGCCGGGGGCCTCGGTTGCGGCCGGCGACACACTCGCCATCATCGAATCGATGAAAATGGAAATCAACGTCACCGCCCATGCGGCAGGCCGCGTCCGCGACCTGCGCGCCGGGCCGGGAAGAAACGTCAAAGCTGGCGATATCATCGTCGTTCTGGAGGAATGCTGACATGCTGCCGACCATCCTCGATCTCTCAAGCCTTCGCGCCGCCTATCAATCCGGCCTGACGCCGCTCGACGCCATCGAAGAGGTGATCGCGCGGCGTGCCGCCTCGAAAGATCCGGCAATCTTCATCACCCCGGTGCCGGATGACGAGCTGCGTGCCGCCGCGAAAGCCTTAATGGCACGCGCGCCTGAGGCAAACAGCCTGCCGCTCTGGGGCGTTCCCTTCGCGGTGAAAGACAATATCGATGCCGCCGGCCTGCCGACGACAGCGGCCTGCCCGGCCTACGCGTATCGGCCGGAAGCGGACTCCACCGTCGTTGCCCGGTTGAAGGCAGCCGGCGCCATCATCATCGGCAAGACCAATCTCGATCAGTTCGCGACCGGCCTCAACGGCACGCGCTCGCCCTATGGCGCGCCGCGCTCGGTCTTCGATGCGGCCTATATCTCCGGCGGCTCGAGCTCCGGATCGGCGGTCACGGTGGCCTCCGGCCTTGCGGCCTTCGCACTCGGCACCGATACGGCAGGCTCCGGCCGGGTGCCGGCTGCCTTCAACAATCTGGTCGGTATCAAGCCGACGCCGGGTCTCTTGCCGAATACCGGCGCCATACCGGCCTGCAAGAGCGTCGACTGCATCACGATCTTTGCCGCGACCGTCGGCGACGGTGTTACGATCCGCAAGGTCGCCGAAGGCTTCGATGCCGCCGATGCTTTCTCGCGTCGCGCCAAGCCGGCGAACCTGCCTGTGTCGGGGTTGCGCATCGGCGTCCTCGCCGACGCCGAACGGGAATTCTTCGGCGACAAGGAGGTGGAGGCGCTCTACGACCAGGCGATCGAGCGGGCCCGAGGGCTCGGCGCCATCATCGTGGCGTTCGATTACGCGCCATTCCGCGAGGCGGCCGCCCTTCTTTATGACGGGCCGTGGGTCGCCGAACGCCTGGCGGCGGTCGAGACCTTCCTCGCCACGAACGCGGCCGATTTCGACCCGACGGTCAGGGGGATTATCGAAGGCGCCAAGGGCAAGACCGCGGTCGAGGCTTTCAACGGCCGATATCGGCTGGAAGAATTGCGTCGCAAGACCGAGGCCGAATGGGAAAAGGCCGACGTGCTTCTGCTGCCGACCGCACCGACCACCTATACGGTCGCCGACATGCTGGCCAATCCCGTCGTGCTCAACGGCCGCCTCGGCCGCTACACCAATTTCGTCAACCTGCTCGATTGCGCGGCGATCGCCGTTCCGGCCGGCTTCGGAAAAGGTGGCCTGCCGGGCGGCGTTACCGTTATCGCACCTGCCTTCACCGACGATGCGCTGGCGCCGCTTGCCGATGCGCTGCACCGCGCAGCAGGTTCCGGCATGGGCATCGACCGGCAGGCTGCGATCCCCGAAGCAAGCCGTGTTGTGCCTGGCGATGACGGTTTCATCGAGATCGCGGTCGTCGGTGCGCATCTGACTGGCATGCCGCTCAATCACGAACTGGCAGGCTCGGGCGGGCGTCTGGTCAAGACCTGCCGCACGGCCGGCGATTATCGCCTCTTCGTTCTGCCCAATACCACGCCAGCGAAACCAGGGCTGCTGCGCGACCCCGGCCATAAGGGTCAGGGCTTGGAGGTCGAGGTCTGGGCACTGCCGGCCGATGCCTTCGGCCGGTTCGTCCAGAAGATTCCGGCACCCCTCGGCATCGGTAAGCTGACGCTCGAAGACGGTTCCAGCGTCTCCGGCTTCGTCTGCGAGGCCCATGCGGTGAAAGGTGCCGAGGAAATCACGGCGCTTGGCGGTTGGCGCAACTATATCAGCGCCAAGCTGGCGAGCTGAGGGAAGCCTTGCATGGCAGCAAAGCTCATCCGGCGCCTGATCGATCTGCTGCGGGACGGTCTGACCGCCCGCAGCGAAGCGATCGGCGGCGCCTGTGTCAGCCTTGGCGGCTCTGCGAGCGTTCGGCAAGCTCGACGATGATGCCGTCGGGATCGCGAACGAAGGCGATCTTGTTCAGCATCTCGGAGTGGACGGCGAAGCGCGGCCGCTCCTTGATCTCGACGCCCGCCTGTTCAAGGCGGGCGAAGGCCTCGTCGACATTGTCGAAATGGAAGGTGAGGTGCCGGACGCCGGCCGTATCTTCAGGCACGTCGATCGCCCTCGACGCGCCGCCGCGCGGCGCAAAGACCTCCAGCATGCCGCCGCCCGCATCGAGGAACGCGACCTGCATGCCATTCGCCATCGTCTTGCGCAGCACGAGGCTGAGGCCGAGCAGGCCACAGTAGAAATCGATGGTGCGGTCCATGTCACTGACCGTCATGCCGACATGCTCGAAGGATTTCAGCATGGGAAAGCCCTTCCCGGTTCAGACGGTGGCCGCAGCACGCCATTCCCCTGCCGGCAGCCAGGAGCGGTAGAGCGGATGATCGGCGGCGATCGGCATCGGCGTTGGTTGTCCGGTGCGCTGCGAGAAATAAGCGGCCGTTACCAGTTCCAGCGAATTGCGGGCATCCTGCAATGTCACCGGTGGGCCGGTGTCCTCGACGATCGCCTTGTGGAAGAGCTCGAACTGACGGGTGTAGCCATCCTCGCCAGGCACATAGGCGGCGAGCACTTCGTCGATCCGGGCCTGATGTTCCTCTGTCCCGGCGACGAACGTCCACGGATCACGGCCCATCGTATAGGGTTCGATGATGCTTTCGGCGACGAGGTCGTTGAAGCAGAAGCGCAGCCGCGAGATCTCCTTGCGCGAGCCAAGCGTCATCGACAGCGTCGCCAGCGAGCCGTTCTGCATCTTCACCGAAAGGGCTGCCGTATCCTCGACCTCGATCGGATTGACCAGTGTCGCCCCATAGGAAAACACCTCGGCGCAGGGGCCATGCACATAGTTCAGCATGTCATGGGCGTGGATGGCGTGGCCGAGGAGGCCGCCGCCCAGTTCGCTCGCCCATTTGCCGCGCCACGGCACGGCATAATAATCCGGACCGCGCCACCAATGTGTCTCGATCGTCGTCAGGAACGGCTTGCCGGCAAGGCCGCGCTCGATCAGCAGTTTCAGTTTCTGCAGCCCGGAGCCATAGCGATACTGGAAGATCGGCATCAGCTTTCTGCCGGGGTAACGGGCAAGAATGCGGCCCATCTCGTCGACCTCGGCGATCGAGCCGAACAGCGGCTTCTCGCAAATCACATGCTTGCCGGATTCGATACCCTTGCGGCACAACTCGAAATGTGAGCTCGGCGGCGTCGAAATGTCGATGATGTCGAGATCGTCACGGGCAAACAGCGAATCCGCATCCTGGGTATATTCGCCAATGCCGAATTCCTCGCACAGCGCCCTGCCGCGCTCCTCATCGAGCGAGCAGAGCACGGGAACTTCGAAAAGCTCCTTGTTCCAGCCGAAGCCGGCCAGATGCCGCGCAGCGATGCCTGCGCCGATGACGCCGACGCGCAATTTCCTGGTCATGATATCCTCCTCAGCGAGCGCCGATGCGCGCGGCTTTCGCCTGGGCTTCCAGCGAAAGACGGCAGACTTCAAAAACGTGATCCTGGGTCATCGCCGTCTGCGTGCGGTTGCCGACGTCGGCGGTGAAAGCGTCGAAATAATCAAGCTTTTCGCCGCTGCAATCGATATGGGTCATTTCCCTGCCGTTGACCAGGAAGAGGTGATCCTTGCCCGGCCGGCCGGCGATATCGATATATTTGCGCAGTTCGATGTAGCCTTCGGTGCCGAGAATGGTGAGGCGCCCGTCGCCCCAGGTCGGCAGCGCCTCCGGCGTGAACCAGTCGACACGGACATAACCCGCCGCCTTGTCGGACCGCAGAAGCACCTCGCCGAAATCCTCGAAGGCGGGCTTGTCGGGCATGCCGAAATTGCCGATCGAGCTGGCGATGACCTCGCCTGTGGTCGAGCCAGTATAAAACAGGAACTGGTCGACCTGGTGTGAAGCGATATCGACGATGATCCCACCGAAGGCTTCCGGGTCGAAGAACCAGTCCGGTCGGGTCGGCAGCTGCAGCCGGTGTGGACCGACACCGAGCGTCTGGATTACCTTGCCGATCGCGCCTTCGGCGACGAGCTTGCCGGCCTTGACGGCGGAGCGCACGCAGTGGCGTTCGGAAAAGCAGATCGAGAAGATCTTGCCGGTCTCGGCAACGGTGCGCCTGACCTCCTCGAGCTGGGCGAAGGTCGTCACGCCAGGTTTGTCGGTCATCACGTCTTTGCCCGATCTCATCGCGCGGATGGCAAGTCCGGCACGATCACGGGGGATTGCGGAAATGCAGATGACATCGATTGACGGATCGTCGAACAGCTTTTCTCGGTCGATCTGCGGCGCGTCAGGATAGGTCTTCTCAAAGGCCTCGCGCAATGCCGGCACCGAGGTCTGCGGGCAATAGCCGACGAACTCTCCGCCTGCGGCCAGCAATCCCTTCACGTGATCGAACGTGTGCCCATGGTCGATTCCGACGACGGCAAATCTCAACATCGCTGCAATATCCTCCTGGGATTTTCGTGCGGCCGGCTAATGCCAGCCTCCTCCATGTTGGGCAAAACAGATAACGAAAGCCGGCTCCTGTCAAGGCGAGATGGAGGGCAAAATCGTCACAGCCTGTATTTAAATATTTGAAATTTAACAGTTAATTTGTATCTAAATAGTTATTTTGTGAGGTTTTGCGATTGGATTCCCGAGAAAGGCCGCGCTTGAGCCGATCGAGAAAAAGTCTTTTTCCCCAACGCATCTTGCCCCGTCTTCATGAATGTGATCGATTTTGGTCGCCGCCGGGTCGGAGGGCGGCAATACCCCGCAATTTTAAAAAGAGCGCTTCTCGCTCGTCTTGATGAAAGATCACCATGTCTCAAGCTCTTCTCGATGTCGCCGCTTCGGATGGTCTTTTTGTCGGTCGCATCTGGAATCCCGAGGTTGCCGGACCGAGCATTGTGACATCACGCAAGGGCGTGCTGGTCGACATCACGTCGCGCGAGGCGCCGACGCTGAGCGCCCTGCTCGAGCGGCAGGATGCCGCCGGCTTCGTCCGTGCAGCAAGTGGCAAGGCGGTTGGCTCGCTGGCGGACATCGCCGCCAACAGTACCGGAGCTCCGGATCAAACGCGCCCCTATCTCCTTGCGCCCGTCGACCTGCAGGCAGTCAAAGCCTGCGGCGTTACCTTTGCGCAGTCGATGATCGAGCGCGTCATCGAGGAGAAGGCGGCCGGCAATCCGGAACGCGCCGCCTCGATCCGCGAGCGTGTCAGCACGCTGATCGGCGGCAGCCTCACCAATCTGAAGGCCGGTTCGCCGGAGGCGGCCAAGGTCAAGCAGGCGCTGATCGACGAGGGCATGTGGTCGCAATATCTCGAGGTCGGTATCGGGCCGGACGCCGAAGTCTTCACCAAGGCGCCGGTGCTCTCCTCGGTCGGCTGGGGTGCGGATGTCGGCCTGCATCCGATCTCGACCTGGAACAATCCCGAGCCGGAAATCGTGCTCGCGGTCAATAGCCGCGGCGAGATCAAGGGGGCGGCACTCGGCAACGACGTCAATCTGCGCGACGTCGAGGGCCGCTCGGCACTGCTGCTCGGCAAGGCCAAGGACAACAACGCCTCCTGCTCGATCGGTCCTTTCATCCGCCTGTTCGATGCCGGCTACAGCCTGGATGACGTCCGCAATGCCGAGCTTGACCTGAAAGTCACCGGCCAGGACGGTTTCGTGCTGCACGGCAAGAGTTCGATGTCAAAGATCAGCCGCGACCCGACCGATCTCGTCAAGCAGACGGTCGGCGCCCATCACCAATATCCCGATGGTTTCATGCTCTTTCTCGGCACGCTGTTTGCGCCGACGCAGGACCGCGACGCGCCAAAGCAAGGCTTCACCCACAAGATCGGTGATGTCGTCGAGATTTCCTCGGCGGGCCTCGGCGCGCTCGTCAACACCGTTCGGCTCTCCACCGAATGCCCGCCCTGGACCTTCGGTATTTCGGCGCTGATGAGCAACCTCGCAAAGCGCGGTCTGCTCTAAACTACTGGTTTCGCCGCCTGCCCTGCAGCAAGTCGAGAACGGAGTTTGCCGCTTCGAGAACGTTTGTCCCAGGGCCGAACACGGCTGCAACGCCGTGTTCATGCAGGAATTCGTAGTCCTGCCGCGGGATAACACCGCCGCAGACGACGATGATATCACCACCGCCCTGTTCCCTCAGCCTGTCGATCAACTGCGGCAGCAGCGTCCTGTGACCGGCCGCCAGCGACGAGACGCCGACGACGTTGACCTTTTCGCTGAGTGCGACGCCGGCAGCTTCCTCCGGTGTCTGGAAAAGGGGACCGGCGAGCACGTCGAAGCCGATGTCGCCGAAGGCCGAGGCGATCACCTTGGCGCCTCGGTCGTGTCCGTCCTGACCGAGCTTGGCGACCATGATCTTCGGCCGGTGACCCATGGCTTCCGTCACTTCGGTCATGCGGGTCCTCAAGACAGCGAGTTCCGGCTCATTTTCATACGCTTCGCCATAGACGCCCTTGATGACTTCAGGAATGGCGGAATGATCGCCGAAGGCAGCGCGCATCGCATCCGATATCTCGCCGACCGTGGCGCGGGCGCGCGCCGCCTCGATGGCGGCTTCCAGCAGGTTGCCCTTGCCGTTCTGTGCGATCTTCGCCAGGGCCGCCAGCGTCTCGCGCACGGCTCCGCCATCGCGCCGCCGCTTCGTTTCCTCAATACGTCTGATCTGCGCTTTGCGCACCGCGCTGTTGTCGATCTCCAGAATGTCGATCGGTTGCTCGTTGTCGAGCCGGTAGCGGTTGACGCCGACGATGACCTCTTCGCCCTTGTCGACCGCCGCCTGGCGGCGTGCGGCCGCTTCCTCGATCAGCCGTTTCGGCAGGCCATCGGCCACGGCCTTGGTCATGCCGCCCAGTGCCTCGACCTCCTCCATCAAGGCCCAGGCCTTGTCGGCAAGCTCGGCCGTCAGGCTTTCGACATAGTAGGAGCCGGCGAGCGGATCGATCACTTTTGTCACGCCGGTTTCGTGGCTCAGGATCAGCTGCGTATTGCGGGCAATGCGTGAGGAGAATTCCGTCGGCAGCGCGATCGCCTCGTCGAAGGAGTTGGTGTGCAGCGACTGCGTGCCGCCGAGCACGGCCGACATCGCCTCGAAAGCGGTGCGGATGATGTTGTTGTAGGGGTCCTGTTCCTGCAGGGAGACTCCGGAGGTCTGGCAATGGGTGCGCAGCATCAGCGAGGACTGTTTCTTCGGGTGAAACCCTTCCATGATCCGCGTCCAGAGCAGGCGGGCGGCGCGTAGCTTGGCGGCTTCCATGAAGAAGTTCATGCCGATGGCGAAGAAGAAGGACAGGCGGCCGGCGAACTCGTCGACGCTCAGGCCTTTGGCGATGGCGGCGCGGACATATTCGCGGCCGTCGGCGAGCGTGAAGGCCAGTTCCTGCACCAGCGTCGCGCCGGCTTCCTGCATGTGGTAGCCGGAGATCGAGATGGAGTTGAACTTCGGCATCTCGCGGGCGGTATAGTCGATGATATCGGCAACGATCCGCATGGATGGTTCGGGCGGATAGATATAGGTGTTGCGGACCATGAACTCCTTGAGGATGTCGTTCTGGATGGTGCCAGAAAGTTCGGCCCGTGGAACGCCCTGCTCCTCGCCGGCCACGATGAAGGAGGCAAGGATCGGGATGACGGCACCGTTCATCGTCATCGACACCGACATGTCGCCGAGCGGAATGCCGTCGAACAGGATCTTCATGTCCTCGACGCTGTCGATTGCCACACCCGCCTTGCCGACATCGCCCTCGACGCGCGGATGATCGCTGTCGTAACCGCGGTGGGTGGCAAGATCGAAGGCGACCGACAGGCCCTTCTGGCCGGCGGCCAGATTGCGGCGATAAAAGGCATTCGATTCCTCTGCCGTCGAGAAGCCGGCATATTGGCGGATCGTCCAGGGCCGGCCGGCATACATCGTCGCCCTCGGGCCGCGGGTGAAAGGCGAGAAGCCGGGAAGCGAATCAAGATGCCCGGCGCCGTCGAGATCCTCGGCCGTATAGAGCGGCTTGACGGCAATGCCTTCCGGCGTCTGCCAGATCAGCGTTTCGGGCGAGGTGCGCAGTTCCTTTTGCGCAAGCTCCGCCCAATCCGACAGCGTCTTCTTCGTCATGCGGTTCCTCCGGCTTTTTTCATTCCCACCCTGCCATTTCACCGGCTCCTCGTGCGATAGAGCCCGAACAGGATGATTTTAGGCCGAGCCGGCCCAAAATCTGAATCCTGTTCTATATTATATAGTTAGAGCATGATGTCGTCCGAAAACCGCTCACACTTTTCGGCATCATGCTCTAGGATAATTAATGCGGCAAATCCTTGATTTCTATTGCCGGCTTTGGGACCCGCCTCATGAAGACCATGCAGATCTATGCCTTTGACATGAACTGCGTCGGGCATATCAACCACGGCCTGTGGACGCATCCGCGCGACCGCTCAGCGCATTATACCGATCTCGACTACTGGACAGAGTTTGCCAAGACCGCCGAACGCGGCAAGCTGGACGGCATCTTCCTGGCCGATATCGTCGGTGTCTATGATGTCTACAAGGGTAGCCCGGCGCCGGTGATCGAGACGGGCGCGCAGATCCCGGTCAATGATCCGATGATCCCGATTTCGGCGATGGCCTATGTCACGAAACATCTGGGTTTCGGCGTCACCGTCAACACCACCTACGAGCCACCCTTCCTGCTGGCGCGGCGCATGTCGACGCTCGATCATCTGACCAAGGGACGGATCGGCTGGAACATCGTCACCGGTTATCTCGACAGTGCCGCCCGCAGCATGGGTTTCGACAAGCTGCCGGAACATGATGCGCGCTACGATGCGGCCGAGGAATATCTCGAAATACTCTACAAGCTCTGGGAAGGGAGCTGGGACGACGATGCAGTGCTACGCGACAAGGCGGGCGGCACCTATGCCGATCCCTCGAAAGTGCGCACTGTCCGTCACGACGGCAAATATTACCGGATGGAGGGCATCCATCTCTCAGAACCCTCACCGCAGCGCACGCCCCTGCTCTTTCAGGCCGGCGCCTCTGCACGCGGGCAGGACTTTGCCGCCCGCCACGCCGAATGCGTCTTCATCGCCGGGCCGAATCCCAAGGCGGCCAGGCCGACCGTCGATGCGCTGCGGGCGAAGGCGGAGGAATTCGGCCGCGGCGCCGACGCATTGAAGATCCTGAGCCTGATCACTGTTGTCGTCGGGCGGACGGAGAAGGAAGCCCAGGACAAGCTGGAGGAGTACCGCCGCCATGCGAGCGTCGAGGCCTCGCTTGCGCATTACTCCGCTTCGACAGGCATCGATTTTTCGAAGTATGAATTGGACGACGTCATCGACCAGAGCTCGACCAACGCCAATCAATCCGCACTTGCGGCCATCACGAAACAGGCAGCGAAGCCGGTAACGCTGCGTGACATCATCGACCAGATGGTACTCGGCAGCCGGATGAAGCCGATGGTGGGCTCGCCCGACCAGATCGCCGATCATCTCACGACATGGATCGGAGAGGGTGACATCGACGGCTTCAATCTGGCGCGGACAGTGGCGCCGGAAAGCCTGCGCGATTTCGTCGAGCTGGTCGTCCCGGTGCTGCAGGAGCGCGGCGTCTTCAAGGCGGACTATGCTGCAGGGCCGCTGCGGCAGAAACTTTTCGGCGGCGGGAACGGCAGGTTGCCCGCCGCTCATCCCGCAGCCCAGTTCCGACGCTGATTTATCGGTGGTCCAGCCTGGCAACCAGCCGGTCGCCAAGCCACTGGATGCCGCAGACGAGCACGACGAGGACGGCCACCACCGCGATCATCACACTGGTTTCGAAACGCTGATAGCCATAGCGGATGGCGAGATCACCGAGGCCGCCGGCGCCGATCGCGCCCGCCATGGCCGAGGCGCCGATCAGCGTCACCAGCGTGACGGTGAAACCGGCGACGATGCCTGGCAGCGCTTCAGGCACCAGCACCTCGCGGATGATGGTCCAGCGATTGCCGCCCATGGCGCGCACGGCATCGATCAGCCCGCGGTCGACCTCGCGCAGCGATACTTCGGCGATGCGGGCGTAATAGGGCGTTGCGGCGATGGCGAGCGGCACGATGGCCGCCCAGGTGCCGAGCGCCGTGCCGACGATCAGCCGCGTCAGCGGAATCAGCGCCACCAGCAGGATGATGAAGGGCACCGAGCGGAAGCCGTTGATGACGCTGCCGAGCACGCGGTTGATCCAGAGGTTTTCGGCGATGCCGCCGCGCGCCGTTGCGACCAGAGCAAGGCCGAGCGGCAGGCCGGCGACGAGCGAAATCACTCCCGAGGCGACGGTCATCAGGATCGTCTCCCAAAGGGAGCGAATAAGCAGTTCAAGCATGATCGGTGTCATAACCAAGCACCTCCACCCGGGCGGACCGGGCCATCAGGAATTGTTCGACCTTTCCGGCAAGGGCGGGGTCACGCGCGGGAACGGCGATGAAGAACCGCGCCACCGGCTGGTTCTGGATGTGGTCGATGCCGCCATGGACGAGGCGGAAGGAATGCGGCAGCGCCGCCGAGAGTTCGGCAAACAGCGCGCCCTGCGCCTGCGGGCCGGCGAGATCGACGCTGAGGATCGCTTCGCTGCCCGCCGCAGCCGACAGCCGGCCGGCGATATGCTCAGGAAGCTGCGGGCGGATGCCGCCGAGCAGGCTCCTGGTGATGTCAGCCTGCGGGTTGGCGAAGATCGACCAGACCTGCCCTTCCTCGACGATCCGCCCGGCATCGATGACTGCGACGCGATCGGCAATGCCGCGGACCACTTCCATCTCATGGGTGATCAGCAGAATGGTCAGCCCGAGCTTACGGTTGATGTCCTTGAGCAATGCCAGGATCGACCGGGTCGTTTCCGGATCGAGCGCCGATGTCGCCTCGTCGGACAACAGCAGTGCCGGGCGTGCCGCAAGCGCCCGGGCGATGCCGACGCGTTGTTTCTGGCCACCGGACAGCGATGAGGGATAGGCCTTCGCCTTGTCGGCAAGGCCGACGAGCTCGAGCAGCTCATGCGCCCGTTTCAGGCGCTCACTCTTTGCAAGACCCTCGATCTTCAGCGGCAGGGCGACGTTTTCCTCGACGGTTTTGGCGGAAAGCAGATTGAAATGCTGGAAGATCATGCCGATGCGGCGGCGCAGCGGCTGCAGGTCCTGTTCTGAAAGTCCGGTGATATCTCGGCCTTCGATGAGGATCTCGCCGCTATCGGCGCGCTCCAGGCCGTTCAGGCATCGGATCAGCGTCGATTTGCCGGCGCCGCTGCGGCCGATGATGCCGAGGATTTCGCCTCTCTTCACCGTCAGCGAAATGCCGTCGAGGGCTGCAGTGGTTCCGAACCGCCGCTTCACGTCGGTAAGCCTCACCACCTCTTCGGTCGCCGTTTGCGGCTCTGCCGCGATCGCCGTGCTGGAAACAAAGGAATTCATGTGTTTTTCCTTACAAATGCTGAAGGCGGCCCGGGCAAAGAACGCCCGGACCGCCTCTCGGCAGGCCTTAACCCCAGCCCTGCCCCGGATCAATAGGCGCTAAGACCCGTGCCCTTGTACACCTTGTCGAACTCGGCCTTGACGGTCTCGTTCTGATAAGAAGACACAAGCGTCTTGACCCAGTCGGCATCCTTGTTCTCGTCCTTGACGGCGATGAAGTTGCGGTATGGATTGTCGGCGATCGGCTCCTGGGCAATGCGTTCGGCCGGAGAAAGACCGCTTTTCAGCGCCCAGTCGGTGTTGACGATACCGGCATCCAGATCGTCGATCGAGCGGCCGACGATGCCGGCGTCGAGTTCCTTGATCTCGATCTTCTTCGGATTGTCGGTGACGTCGGCGACGGTCGCGAGAATCCCGGTGCCATCCTTGAGTTTAATCAGGCCTTCACTCTGGAGAACGCGCAGCGCACGGCCTTCGTTCGAGGGATCGTTCGGCACGCCGATGACGGCACCTTCCGGGATCTCGGCGACGGACTTGTACTTCTTGGTGTAAAGGCCGATCGGCCAGACCCCGGTATAACCGACGCGAACGATGTGATAGCCGTGCTGCTTGATCTGGTTGTCGAGATAGGGCTGGTGCTGGAAGGCGTTGGCGTCGAGTTCGCCGCGTTCCAGCGCTTCATTCGGCTGCGTATAGTCGTTGAAGGTGGTGGTCTCGATCTTGAGGCCCTTCTTGGCCGCCTCGCTCGCGACCACGCGCCAGATGTCCTCCTCCTCGCCGGCCATGATGCCGACCTTGATCGACTTGTCCTCGGCAAAGGAAGGAGCGGGTGCTGCAAAGGCAAAGAGGGCGGCAGCAGAAACGGCGACGGCGGCAAGAGCCGCCCCGCGCGAAAGGTGGAAGCCGTGAAGATTTTTGTTCTTGGTCATTTTATATCCCGTCTGACTGAATGAGGCCAAGCGCCCCGAGCAGACCGATCATGGCAAATGCGCGTATCGGGAGCGAAGCACGAATGTCTGATGTGGAGGAAGGGCCGGAAAAACTCTTGCCCTGCCATCGATATCGGCAGGATAAATTTCCATCAATTTTGTGGACTATATTTAGTTGAGAGGGATGGCCGAAATGAAAACGGCGCCTTAGCGGCGCCGTTTCAAGCCTATCCCGCACACTTCACTCGGCGGCGATAAGCGCTTGATTCCGGCTGGGAAAGAAGGCCGCGAGCTCGCCGATCACCTCCCCGATCCGCTTGGAAAGCGGGTCGGATGAGACACGGTAATCGGTGAAGTCACGGTCGGACGCGTAGACGGCCGTCGGCAGCGTGTGTGACATGAAGAAACCGAAGAGCGGGCGAAGCTGGTGCTCGACCATCAGCGCATGCCGATCGCCGCCGCCGGTCGCGGTGATGATGATCGGCTTGGCGCGCAACTCATGCGGGTCGATCAAGTCGATCAGATGCTTGAAGAGGCCGGGATAGCTGCCCTTGTACGTTGGCGCTCCGATGACCAGCACATCGGCATTGACGATGTCGTCGATGACTTGCCTGGCGCGATTGTCGAGATCGTCACGGCGCTGCGCCTGGCCAAGCGAAGGGCCGATATCGGTCAGGTCGTAGATGGTGTTGTCGAAGCCGTATTTCTCGGCGGCGAGACCGGCAATGTTTTCAACAAGCGCAAAGGTCTTCGAGGGGCGGTTGAAACTACCCGCAAGGCCGACCAGTTTGGGAGCAGACATGCCATTTCCTTCCAATATCGTGCCGAAACCGACGTCATCATTCTCACGAATATTATCTATAAAAATAGTGGATTAAAGGAATGGTGATCCCTCTTCCCCATAGGAGGAGAAAAATACGTTCGGGCCTGTGGGCGATGGCGACGCGCGTAACTGCAGGATGCATCGAGCCGGAGTGCCGGTGACATTCCGGCTCGATCGATTGTCCGTAAGCGATGTCGCCTCAGACTGGTTTCTGCTTGGGAATACGCGGCAGGAAGACCGTCAGGAGACCGAGCAGCGGCAGATAGGAGCAGATGCGGTAGACGAAATCGATGCCATGGGTATCGGCGAAATCGCCGAGCAGTGCCGCACCAAGCCCCCCTGCCCCGAATGCGAAGCCGAAGAAGACGCCGGCAATCAGCCCGACGCGCCCGGGCACCAGTTCCTGTGCGAAGACGACGATTGCCGAGAAGGCCGAAGCGAAGATCAGGCCAATGACGACGCTGAGCACACCCGTCCAGAAAAGGTTCGCATAGGGAAGCAGGAGCGCGAAGGGAATGACGCCGAGGATCGAGAACCAGATGACGAAACGCGCGCCGAAGCGGTCACCGATCGGCCCGCCGAGGAAGGTGCCGACGGCGACCGAGCCGAGGAACAGAAAGAGCATCAGCTGTGCCTGCTGTACGCTGAGCGCGAACTTGTCGATGACATAGAAGGTGAAGTAGCTCGACACGCTGGCCATGTAGACATTCTTGGTTGCCGTCAGCAGCACGAGAATCAGCAGCGCCCAGATGACCCGGTTCTGCGGCAGCGGCAGGGCCCGGCTGATTGCCGGCTTGCTGGCATTCTGGCGCCTGTGGCTCATGTACCAGTTGCCGACCCAGCTCAGCACGAACATGCCGACCATGGCGATGGCGGCGAACCAGGAGACGCTGTGCTGGCCGAGCGGCAGCACGATGAAGGCGGCAAGCAGCGGACCGATCGCCTGGCCGGCATTGCCACCGACCTGGAAGAAGGATTGCGCGAAACCATGGCGACCGCCGGAGGCAAGACGGGCAACGCGCGACGATTCCGGGTGGAAGACCGCCGAGCCGAAGCCGATCAGGCTTGCGGCAACCAGCAGCAGTTCGAAGCTGCCGGCATTGCCGAGCAGAATGAGGCCGCAAAAGGTGCTCGCCATGCCCACAGGCAGCGAATAGGGCATCGGCCAGCGGTCGGTGACGATGCCGACCAGCGGCTGCAGCAGCGAAGCCGTGACCTGGAAAGTCATGGTAAGGAGGCCGATCTGCACAAAATCGAGATCGTAGTTCGCCTTGAACAGCGGATAGAGCGAGGCGAGCAGTGACTGCATGATGTCGTTCAGCATGTGGCAGAAGCTGACCGCCATGAGGATGGACATCGTTGTTTTTTCGAAACGGGGGGCGCTCTCGGCAACGGTTGCCATCAATGCTTCTCCTGCACAGGCACGGCCGGTGCCGTGCCACGTCGCTTTGTTCGATGGATTTTCGGGCGATCGGGGCTGGGAAGACTCTCGTGCGACGGTCGCTGAAGTGCATTTAGCGTAAGCGGAGACGCAATTACAGCCCAGTTTTATCCGTTTTGGTACGGCTTTTGTTCGATTTGCTCTCCGGACAAGTGATTTCTGCCCAGCTTAGCGTCTTTCCAGACGGGCATTCATATCACAGTCAGTCGCGATCATCGCATATCCAGTATGCTGTGTGAAAACAACCATGGAAAAGCCACGCAGGGGATACTACAGCTGCACCGATTGAAAAAAGCGATCGAGGCTGAAAACACACGATGAATGTCAAGACAGCGAATGCGATAGACAGCTATGTCGGAGCGCGCATAAGGATGCGCCGGCAGTTGCTCGGGATGAGCCAGGAACGGCTCGCCGAGCAGATCGGCGTGACCTTTCAGCAGGTTCAGAAATACGAGAAGGGCATCAACCGCATCGGCGCGAGCCGTCTGCAGCGGATCGCCGATGTGCTTCACACGTCGCCGAGCTTCTTCTTCGAACAGGAGAACTCCGAGCCGTTGACGCTGCAAGGGCTGGATCTGTCGGCGAATACTGATCCAGTTGCCGAATTCCTGCGAACGAAAGAGGGATTGGTGCTCAATCGCGCCTTTCTGAAGATTGCCGACCGCAATATCCGCGAAACGGTCATCGCGCTGGTGAAGGCGATGGCGCAGGCGGAAAGTCGCGGCGTAACATCGCGAACCTCCGTAACGGATATCACTCTTCCGCTCGGAGAATAGCCAGGGATATCGGCAGGCAGTATCCGCATGAAGCTCAGGCTCGAGTCATTTGGTGAGTTGCGGCTGATCGATCTGGCCGGGCAACCCGTGGCGTTCCCGGAAAAGGGTCTGCTTACGATTTGCTATTTGCTGGATCGTTATCTGCAGAACGGGGCCGGGAGCGAATATCCGCGCTCGGCGTTGGCGCGGTTCCTATGGGACAGCCATGACAATCCTGACATCATGGCCAACCTGCGCAAGACCATATCGCGCATTCAGGCACGTCAGACCGAGCTCGGCACCGAGCTTCTAATCTTCACGGCGACCGGTGTGCGGATCAAGCCGGATGCGTTTGTTTGCGATCTCTTCGAACTCGCCAAGCCCGATGGCGGTGGCGCACTTGAAAATTTGCGGCGGCTGGTTGCCGTCCTACGCCAGGATTTCCTGGCTGTGCTCGCCGACCAAAGCGTCAGCACGCAGCAATGGATCGCCGGCCAGCGCGACAGGCACATGGCGATCCTGGTGGATGCGCTGAAGACGGCGCTGCCTACGGCCCGGTCGCGAGAGGATATAAGCCTGATCAAGGAGGCGGCGCTCAGGATTTTCCGCGATGCACCTGATGACGAGAATATTCGTCGTATCCTTCTCGAAGCCTACGAATCCGAGGGGCAGCTGGAGAATGCCCGCCGGCTTTTTGAGGCCAGCAGGCATGGTTTGGAAAGCGCACTCGATATCGGCCTTGACGTTCAGGCTTTGAGAGAGGTCCGCAAGGTCTTTGCCGGCAGTCAATCGCCGCCGAGCGTTATGGAGCCACTGAGCGACGGCGGCAGTCGGGTTGCTCGTCCCCTGCCCCGTCTCGTGCTGCTGCCACCTGGCGGGATGGATGCGGCCGGTGCTTTGCCGATGCTCTGCGGACCGCTGATCGAGGACGTGACGATCGGCCTTTGCGCGCTGAATACCGTGTCCGTCGTGGCGCCGCATACGGCCGCTCGGATCGCCGGTCATGCCGACAAGGCCGAGCTGATCCTGCGTCACTCGATTTCCTATGTTCTCGATACGAGGCTGACCGATCATGCGCTCTTTGTTCAGCTGATCCATGCCAGCGGCGATGAGGTCATCTGGGCCGAGCGTTTCAACCTTGAGAAATATGATTTGATAAGTCACCGGCGCGACATTGCGCAGCGGATCGCCAGGGAGCTTGCCGGGCAGGTTCGCCGGCATGAAACCATGCGCCACTCCTTCGAGGGCAATTCGGCCGCCTATCACAGCTACCTTCTTGGCCTGCGGGACGTGAAGCGGCTTTCCCTTCCCGATATTCGCCGCTCCCGGAAGGCGTTCCGCGAAGCGCTTCAACACAGCGCGCATTTTGCCCCTGCACTTAGCGGATTGTCGCGCACCTTTGTCGTCGAATGGCTGCTGACGGCACGTGGCGACAGAGAGCTTTTGGGACTTGCAGAAGATTATGCGAACCGGGCGATTGTCGCCGATCCATCGCTCGCTGCCGGCTTTCGCGAGCTCGGCGTCGCCAAGCTTTATCTCGGGGACATCGATGAAAGCCTTCTGGCGCTGAAGCTCGCGGAAGAATTGAGTCCGCATTATGCCGACGGCATTGCAAGTTATGCCGATACCCTCGTTCATGCGTCGCGTCCGGCCGATGCGCTGATCAAGATCGATCGGGCCATCTCGCTCAACCCGCTGAGCCCGACAGATTATCTATGGACGGCGGCCGGCGCCAATTTCGCACTCGGCCATTATACCGAGGCGCTCGAGCAGATCTCCGCAATGGACGACCGCACACCGGCCGACCGGCTTTCGGCTGCCTGCTGGGCCATGCTCGGCGATATGAAAAATGCGCGTCTCTATATGCGCAAGGTGCGCGAGATCTATCCGGACTTCGACGTCGACAAATGGCTTTCCGTCGTTCCCTTCAAGGAGCAGTGGCAGAAGGAGCAGTATCGTGAGGCGCTGCGCCGGGCCGGTTTCTGAGATCTGGTTCCGAACGGCGGGAAAGTCCTGTCACGCCTGCGTCACGCGCGTCTTTCGTTCAAGGCGATTGAGCTGTCTCCGCTTTGTCGGCATGTGCCGGCAAAGGAAGCCGGGGGAACACTCAGATGCACGAAACAGCCGAAGCAACAGTCACGCGGAAGAGTGAGGAAGAGCTCAAGGAGCTGGCATCGCTCGCCAGGCTGGTCGCCTATGCCCGAGAGAACGCCAGGGAGCTGAACGCCGAATTCTCTGCCTATTGCCTGGATCTTGCGCTGGGCGCCCTGCTGCAGGACCTGGATAGAAGCGGCATGTCCCTGTCTCAGGCAAACGTTCAGGACAGTTTTCTGCCCGGCATGCGGCACGGACCGACCGCCGAGGTGTTTTGCCATTATGGCTCGAAACGCATCTGATGATCGAGGGAAGCAGCCGGATCAAGAATTTCGCCGGCCTCGTGGGTTTTCCAGTGGCCTCCAACCGATTCCAAAGGAAGACGGGTCCAGATGAGTGGAGTGACGCGACGTTGGAACAGTCGCACTCGATCCGCAACAGGGAAGGTTCGGCATACGAAAAAGCCTGCCGCGGGAGGAGGTGCGGCAGGCTTTCTGAAAACCAAACAGCGACTGGGAGGAGGAGTGCCGCTGTTCCGACAGACGTCCCTTGGGAGGAGGAGTGGGCCGTCTGAAAGTCGAAGCTTTGCGGGAGGAGGTGCATTGCTTCGATGGGTCTGATTATACACCGACCATGGATGGTGCCAATGTCTTATGCTGCACTGCAGCTATGCAAGGAAAACAAGGCGGAAAGCTTACAATACGAACGAGGACCCCAACGAGCTCAGCCACGGAGTTCGACGCAAAAACGCCCGCATCAGGAGCGGGCGTCAAGCGGCGTTCGATATCAAATGCTGTGCGGTTAGCGCGCGATCGATGCGCGGGCAACGCTGCGGATGTCAGCGCGGTCGATACCGAGGTCCTGCAACTCACGGCTGGACATGCGGCCGAGTTCGGTGACGGTCTGACGGAACTTGCGCCAGTTGTTGAAAGAGCGTGCTACGTTCATGATAATCCCCTTTCCTGAGGGCTGTCTGACGTCAGCAACCTTGCTTGGCTCCGGCGTCGTTTCGATGATTGGAATATAGGAGGTTCAATCGGTTTAAAACAGCGACAATCTCTCACCTCAGCTATGCGATGAACGCATAGGCTGTTTCTTTTTTGGGCGAATATTCTCTTTTTTAAGCCGCGGAGGTGAAAGCCGTCGGATCGACGGGGTTCGTGTCTCGCGTCACAGAGTGAACCCGATGCTGCGAACAGTTCTTGATGGCACGTGTTGAGTGCCAAGCGCCCGAAGTATCCGACATATCCGGACGGAAGCGCTGAGCGGCATATCCCCACGCCACGGCGTAACGAATCGGGGCCGAAATTCTCCGAAGAAACAAGCAGGATCCCTGCCACGCTGAGCGTCTTGCTGAACAAAACCGGTTGGCCAAGGCACTGCTGGTCTGCGGACCCTGATTTGCAGAAGCGCACCAACGCCTTCGGTGAAACGATGCATCGCTGAAGGCCCCAAGTGAGGAATTCGTTGGGAAGAAGAGGCTATCGAAGGCGGCTGTTTCGGGCAAGCGGCCAAAATTAGAAAATTCTATCTATGGATTTCATAGATTATATCGTTCCATCGCCCTGTCGATTTTGACAATGAGATTTTCGAACGCCCGGCGGATGCTTCGCTCGGCGCATGTGACTTGCCGTCTTCTTCCAAGATCAACCAGGAGATTTCCATGAGCAATCCAGTTCTCGTCAATCAGATCATTCCCGAGTCCGATGTCGAGCCGCTGACTGGCCGCGTCGGCGCCGAAATCAGGGGTATCCGCCTCGGCGGAGACCTTTCGGATGCAACGGTGGCGGCCATCAACCAGCTTCTCCTGAAACACAAGGTCGTCTTCTTCCGCGACCAGGAACATCTTGACGATGCCCAACAGGAATTATTCGCACGCCGCCTGGGCGACCTTGTGCCTCATCCAACCCAGGGTCCGGTGACCGGCACGGCCTCCATCCTCAATCTCGATTCCAGCCGCGGCGGCGGCAGGGCGGACCAATGGCACACAGATGTCACCTTCGTGGATGCCTATCCTAAATTCTCGGTCCTTCGCGGCGTCGTCATTCCGGCAGCTGGAGGTGATACGATCTGGTCCAACACCCATGCCGCATACGAAAGTCTGCCGGCATCGCTCAAATTGCTGGCGGACAATTTATGGGCCATTCACAGCAATGCCTATGACTACGCAGCCGTGCGCCCTCGTGCCACCGCTGAAGAGAAGAAGCATTTCGAGGACGTTTTCACCTCGACCATCTACGAGACCGAGCATCCGGTCGTGCGTGTCCATCCCGAAACCGGCGAAAGATCGCTGCTGCTCGGCAATTTCGTTCAGCGCCTGGTCGGCTTGTCGAAAAGCGACTCCGCGAAACTCTACGAGGTGTTCCAGTCCTACGTTACCGCCCCGGAAAATACCGTGCGCTGGCGCTGGAGAGCCGGGGATGTGGCGATCTGGGATAATCGCGCGACCCAGCACTATGCTGTCAACGACTACGGCGACCAGCACCGGGTCGTGCGCCGCGCCACCGTTGACGGCGACGTCCCCGTCAGCGTCGACGGCCGCCGCAGCATAACCCACGTCAAGGCCGCCAAGCCGAAAGCAAAGGCCGCGTGAGCGCGGTCGGACAGGGGGCGACCGTGCAGCTTCATATGCCGCGGTGCCTGCCGCCGCTTGCGCCACCGACAGTCATCCAGGCATCGCGAACAGCCTGACGGCGCCCCATTCGCGACCCGCTGCATCGCCCAGCGCGGCGATGCAGCATTGGTCAGCTGTTGCCATCCATTCACAGGTTGGGACTCTCACACATCGTCACAGGCTTTGACGACGTGCTGCGCTTTTGGCCACGTCACCAATCCAGCTGTTGAGCAACGACGCAGCCGCATGGCTTTGCACGACGATCTGAGGCACCAGATCGATATCCGGAAGGCTGCCCAGGCCGAGCGGTCCCATTGCGAACAGCCCATGTAACGCGCTCGCCTTGGTCCGCCCGCATTCATCTACGACGATACCGATCTCGAGTTCGTCACGCGTTGCAAGCCCCGCAACGATAAGCGAACGGACAAGCGGGCTATCGGTCCCGGACGGCCGGAAGCGGCAGTCTATCGTCAGGTCCGCGGGAAGGACCTCGAGCCCGGCCGGGCCTGAAAACAGCACGCCGTTCGTGGCGATGCAATTCACTTTTCCCTTCCTCACGGCGATCGCGCCGCTGGCGATCGCATGATGCAGGCGCTGATAGTGCTCCGGCGGCAAGCGGTTGCGATGACTGTCGTAAATGGCCTTCACGTGGCGTTTGAACCGCGCCCGCTCTTCCGGCGTCAATCCCGCCCAGAGGTCGCGCGCACGTGAACGAAACCCGTTCATAATGCCTTGCCATCCCGAACCTTCCAGATCGGCTTTGCCGGCGGCCTCACGCAGGAAACGGAACGCGCCGCGTAGCGTCCCCGGCATGGGTTGGTCGGTGACAATAGCTCCGACGGCGGCGGGAGCATGCGACTGAGGCAGGAAGCCCGATTCCGAGATCAACGTGACATGGGAAATCTTGGCGTCCGCCAGCAGTCCGAGCGCCCTGTCGACCGCGTGGATGCCGCCGCCGATCACGACGGCGCTTTGCGCTCCACCGGCAGGCGCCGTGTCCGAATTTTCCCGCATCCCGTAACCAGTGGCGAGAAACACCGCGTCAAAGCGGGTTCGCTGCTCCGCTCCAAGGAATACGGAATAGCCTCCGTCCAGATGCCTATCGATCGCCGTTACAGTATCGGAGCCAAATTGGACGATGACATCAGGCCGATCGGCCAGGGCTTCGGCGAAGCGTTTGTACACATAGGTGCTGAAGATTTCTCCCGGCACAAAGGCGTGTTCGAGACCGGTAGGATCCGAGATCAGCCGATCGCGGCACGTGTCATCGGTTTCGAGCCACCGGCGAAAATCGTCCGGCAGCTCGGGATCAACGGAAAGGTCGCGAACGCGGCTGGTCAGCACCGTCGACGCGGGCTGACTTATGCCCTCGCCGATATCTATCTTTGCTCGCGGATCGAACATCACCAGATGGAAAGGCCGATCAACTCTTTTGAAAAGAGCGATTGCGGTCATGATCCCCGTGAAGCCTCGGCCGACAATCGCAATCCTTGCGAGGTGGTCCGCATCCTGGCTCTTCGAATTCGAAGAACGTGACGAGAGAAGAGTCATTCATCGGCTCCTTCTGCGTTGGACCGGTCGATCTAAATTCGCCCGATCCGACCAGTCGCATAATTCTCTACTAAAATAATAGAAAATCATATCCCGAACGCAAGCACTATTCGACCTGGAACGATGACTGCGTGGTTTTGGCGTCTGGCGGGCCTTGGCCGCCTTCCGGCTGCCGGCTTCACACATTCCCGAGCACGGCTGCTGGGCCATGCTCGGCGATACGAAAAATGCGCGTCTCTATAGGCGCAAGGTGCGCGCGATCTATCCGGATTTCGATGTCGACAAATGGCTTTCCGTCGTTCCCTTCAAGGAGCAGTGGCAGAAGGAGCAGTATCGTGAGGCGCTGCGCCGGGCCGGTTTCTGAGATCTGGTTCCGAACGGCGGGAAAGTCCTGTCACGCCCGTGTCACGCGCGTCCTTCCTTGAAGAGGACTAAGCTGTCTCCGCTTTGTCGGCATGTGCCGGCAAAGGAAGCCGGGGGAACACTCAGATGCACGAAACAGCCGAAGCAACAGTCACGCGGAAGAGTGAGGAAGAGCTCAAGGAGCTGGCATCACTCGCCAGGCTGGTCGCCTATGCCCGAGAGAACGCCAGGGAGCTGAACGCCGAATTCTCTGCCTATTGCCTGGATCTTGCGCTGGGCGCCCTGCTGCAGGACCTGGATGGAAGCGGCGTATCCCTCTCCCAGGCAAACGATCAGGACAGTTTTCTGCCCGGCACGCGGCACTGAACGACTGCTGACTGTCAGGTATTTTGCCACCATGGCTCGAGACGCATTATATGGCCGAAGCCTCCGGTGAACTCGAGTGCCGGCAATATCGGCAGCCGGCGTCGCAGACCCGACAGTCCGCCGGCTGCCCATGCTAGATGATCATCGTGTCGAACAGGCGTGACCGCGATGCCAACAGAGGCCGATCATCATGACTAGCGTGCGTCTCCCGGGTAACGTTCTCGTCGCCGTCATGATCGCCTGCGTCGCCACGTGTTACGGCTTCGGCCTCAGCCTGTTTCCCCAGATCATCCCCGACATGCGGAAAGATCTTGCCTTCGACTATGCGTTCGTCGGCACTGTCACCGGCTTGGTCCAGTTTTCCACGGTGGCATTTGCCGTGCTCGGTACCTGGCTCGTCCATCGCATCGGTGCCGCACGGACGGTGGTGGCGTCCGTGTCGCTCTGTGGGCTTTGCCTGTCGGGCATCCCCATCATCGACAATCTCTATATTGTTGCCGGCCTGCTGATGGTCGCCGGCGCGACGGGCGCATCGACCTTCGTGCCGATGATTAACCTCGCCTCGCGGGTGGTGAGAGCAGAACAACGCGGCTTTGCCATGAGCCTGATCTCCAGCGCCCCGGCCTTTGGCGTCCTCATCAACAGCGCACTCGTGGCGGCATACGCCGGAAGCGGTCACTGGCAGATGGTCTGGTATCTCACAGGCGCCGCCACGATCACACTGGCCATTGTCACCCACATCCTCTTCGGGCGGGCCGGCCTCTTCGACGGCGGGACAAGTCACGAAACGCTCGCGTCAACTGCCGGCGCTTCAGCAAGCCTGCGCTCCATCATGCCATGGGTGGTGCTGATCTTCGCGCTCGGCTTCATCAACGGCCTGATGCCCTATCCCTATCTCACCTACCTGTCGCCGTTCCTGCGCGAGGAACTCGGCTATTCCGTCGGCTTTGCCTCCTGGCTCTGGGCAACGATCGGGGCCGTGGGGATCGGCGCAGGCTTCGCCATCGGCACAATATCGTCGCGCCTCGGATCGCGCTATGCCATGCTAGCCTGTTACTCAAGCTTCCTCGCCGCCGGCGCCCTCGTCGTCCTCGATCCCTCGATGGAGCTCTCGATCCTGTCAGGCATCTTCTTTTCGCTGGGCTTTTATCCGATCTATGGCCTGCTGCCGGCCTACGTCTCACATCGCGCCACGCCACGCCTTGCGGTGACCGTCTTGGGCATCTGCACCGTGTTCCAAGGCATCGGCGGCACTACAGGGAACTTCTTTGGCGGCGTGATCAAGACATCGACGGAGAGTTTCAGCGGCATCTATCTCGCCGTTGCAGTCACGGCCGCCGTCGCGGCGGCGATGACGATTTTGCTGCCGAAGGATCAAAGCGGGCAGGCCGAGTAGCGTCTGCCGAGGCTGCCTTTGGCGCAAACGCTATTATATGTCGGCATCCTCGCCGCACGCGCCGACTGTTTTTTGCCGGTCAGGCCTTTTCGAAGAGTGGCGAGATCACCATTTCCGGCACCAGCACCAGACCCTTGTCGGTTATCCGGATTTCCGGGATGACCGATAGCGGGATGAGGTTGAAGCCCATATAGGCGATGGTGCAGCCTGCCTTTTCCCATTCGAGCTTCAAGGCCTTTACCTCGTCGGCAACCTGGTGCACGCGCTTGTCGGACAAAAGCCCGGCGATCGGCAGTGGCACCATGGCCGTCACCTTGCCATCCATGACGACACAGACGCCACCCTGCCTTTCGGCGATCGCATCGAGCGCCACCTGCATATCCGCTGCATTGGTGCCGGCGACAATGATGTTGTGGCTGTCGTGGCCAACCGAAGATGCGACCGCGCCTTGTCTGAGGCCGAAGCCGTTGAGCAGTCCGTGGGCGACATTGCCGGCAGACTTGCCGTGACGCTCCACCACTGTCACGAAGCAGAGGTCGTGCTTGTCGAAATGCGCCTGCCAGTCATTGGCCGGCTCCAGCGTGACGGTGACATGGCCGAGGGTGATGCCAGGCAGCTCCGTCTTGATCGTATGAGCAACGACCGTCTCCGTTGGCAGGTCCGGCGTCAGTTTGAGGTTCTTTGGCAGCTTGACCGTGTGGTAGGCGGCATCCGGATAGCGGTACGGTTTCGACAGGGCTTCGTCGAGGATCGGCGTGATCTTCTTGCCGTCGACGACGAGTTCGCCACCATACCAGGTGCTGACCGGCGTAAGGTCGTCGGTGAGAAGCACCAGGTCGGCGCGGCGTCCGCCGCCGAGACCGCCAATTTCACCTTCCATTCCGAACCGCGTCGCGCCGTGCAGCGAACCCATCGCCCAGGCCTGTTCCGGCCTCATGCCGTATTTCACGGCTTCGCGCGTTACCCAGTCCAGGCCGAAGGCGAGCAGATCCTCCGCATCACGGTCGTCGGTGCAGACGGCGACGCGCTTGTGGGAGGCGCCGAGCTCGGTGATCGTCTTGATCGCCTGCGGTAGCGAATGCCAGGGAGTCGTCGGCGGGCCGCCGCGCAGGAAGATCCACACGCCGGCTTCCAGCAGGTCGTCGGCAATGTCGCGGTCTATGGCTTCATGCGTGTCGGTAACGCCGGATGCGGCATAGGCGGCAACGAACTCTCGTCCGTAGACATGGCCCGATACCGGCCTGCCGCGCTCGAGTGCTGCAGCCAGGATCGCATGGCTGCGCTCGTCGCCCATCGCAACGGGGACGAAATCCATCTTCTCACCGAGAGCCACCGCTTCCGGCCATTTGTCGAACAGCGCCGCGATCTTGTCCGGCGTCAGGTCGCCGCCGGCTGTTTCCAGATCCGGCGTCGTCGCCGGCACGGTGCTCGGTACGGTCAGGAAGATCGACAGCGGCGCCTGCCGTGCATCCTCGAGCATGGCCTCGACGCCGGCGACGTCCATCACGTTGCCGATCTCGTGGCTGTCGCAAAAGATCGTCGTCGTGCCGTTGAGGAGCGCCGCCTCGGCATAGGCGCAGGCCGTCACCATCGAGGATTCGATATGGATATGCGGATCGACCAGACCGGGCGCGATGATGCCGCCCTTGGCGTCGTAGAGCTTAGCGCTCGCGCCCCTGTAGCTGCCGGCCGGCTTGACGGCCGCAATGCGGCCCCCCGAAATCCAGACTTCCCGCCCGTCGAGAAAGCGCTCCGAATAGGTGGACAAGACGCGTGCGCCCTGGATGACCAGGTCTGGTTCGCGACGAGCGGAGGCGACATCGGCAAGACGGCGGGTCATGGTCGAGAGCGGCTGAACGGAGAAGCGGGTAAGCGTGCTCATGAAAACCTCATTTCCAGGGCGGGGAGAACAGGCAAGATTGTAAGGAACGCCGTCGGCGGAAGGAAGCACCAATAGTTCTTGTCTCTGGCGCAGGCCCCGGCCTATTGGAACGGGGCAACAGGGAGGGATGCCCTACCGCTCAGGGCAACCGAGCAAGACTGACAAAGCTTCTGGTGAGGACGCAAGGCTTGGCGGATCGCCTCCATCGAACCGGACCAGCGTACTCGCGGCATGGGGCTCAACGAACCGGTCGATACCGTCGAAGATGTCGTAGATCGGCACAGGCATGGATTTTGTACTCCGGTGCGGCTGTCGCGTTGATCTCTCGATCGATCTCAGGCGTCAGCCCGTCTTCCGGCGACGGCAGAATGAAGAAACGAAAAAGGCTGCCACCCGGAGCCGGATAAACGGCGCGGCGCCGGTCGCATCGAAGCTATGCCAGATCTCCCTGTCCTGCCCTGGCACGAGGTCGACCTCCCGCTGGCTCCGCAGCCCGGAGCGACCGGCATCGTTCATTCCGGCTTCGAGAAATCTTGTCTTGAACGTCATGCGGTTTCTCTCACGGCTTCGTTCAGCCGGCGGAAAAGCACCTGTCGGCGATATCCCGGCCGATCGGGATCGACGATGTGGCCGCTGGCGACGGCGCATTGCAGACGTGCAGCATGCGACCCGTTTTTAGGAACAGGAAATCATGCTCCAGGCGCCCGTCCCGCATGACGGCCTGGGCCCGGATGCCCGCTTCCATCGGCTGAAGGTCTTCGAGTGTCAGCGATGGGCAGTATTTGCGGCACGCTTCCAGATAGTTTTTCCGCCACAGCGAGTCCCTGAATTCGTTCACGGCGCCCCCTGCGTTCTTCCAGAGAAGCCGCCATAGGCCCGGAAACGAGAGACACTCGCTGAGATCCCGGATGTTTATGCTGAATTTCGGATACCCCTCGCGCGCCATTCCCAGAACCGCATTGGGTCCGACGGTAAGGCTGCCGTCGATCATCTTGGTGACATGAATGCCAAGGAATGGAAGCGACGGATCGGGCACCGGATAGATCAGGTGCCTGACCAGTCCATTCCGCGACGGCGGCAGACGGAAATATTCGCCCCTGAACGGTATAATCTGATGATCGATCTTGAGGCCCGCAAGTTTGGCGATGCGGTCGGACTGCAGGCCGGCGCAGGCGATCAGCTGTCTGGCCCGCCATTGGCGATCACCCGCTGCAATCTCCACGAGATCCAAGGTTTCGCGGATCGCGGAAACCTGCGTATTCAATTCGATTTCCACGCCCTGAGCGGCCAGATGAGCGCCCATGGCGACGCACACAGCCTTGTAGTCAACGATACCCGTCGCCCCAACGAAAATTGCCGCGACGCCTTCGACCATGGGCTCCCGATGTTTCAGCGTCTTCCGATCGAGCCATTCGATATCGATGTTGTTGATCTTTGCCCGTTCGGCCAGATCCTTCAGGCGGCGGTGTTCGAGCTCGTTGGTGGCAACCACCAGTTTTCCGCATTGTTCATAGGGTACAGCCTTCTCCCTGCAGAACGCCTTGATGGCATCGGCCCCCTCCCGACAAAGGCGCGCTTTCAAGCTGCCTGGCGCATAGTAGATTCCCGCGTGGATGACGCCGCTGTTGTGGCCTGTCTGGTGGAGGGCCAAGCCAGGCTCCTTTTCAAGGAGAACGACACTTGCACCGGGGCGCTTTTCCAGAACGGCCATGGCGGTGGCAAGACCAACTATACCGCCGCCTATGATGCAGACGTCGTGAATCATTGCGACACTCATTCCCAATCGATCGAAGTTAATGCTGAGCGAAAGCTTGGCGCGTTCGGCGATTCGTTGATAGTGCGCGCCCCTGAAAGCCGGGCAAATCCGACTTCACGACATGCGGGCGGGCCAGGCCGCGGCCATGGGATGCGAAATATCTGCCTTGAATCTCACTCGGGATCTCGTTCGGGGCAAACTGATCGTCACGACCTACGGTTCGCGTATTGCGTTGTCGAGGCCACGCAGCAGCGGATACAGGAAATAGGAGATCACCGTACGGTTGCCGACCTTGATTTCCGTGGTCACAGTCATGCCGGGAAGCAGTCGCACCGGCACATCTGTGGCATTCAGCCGGGTATCGGCAAGCAGGATCCGCGCCTTGAAGAAGGGGGCGGCCGGCTGGCTGGGCGTGGCTGTCTGCTCCTGCTGGCCCGTGAGGAACGTGTCCTGGCTGATGGTCCTCACCTCGCCTGTCGCGGTTCCGTATTTCTGGAACGGATAGGCGTCGAGCTTGACACGGGCTTCCTTGCCGACGGCGACCCGGCCGATATCGCGCGTGTTGATCGAGACTTCCGCTTCCAGCGGCACGTTAATGGGCACGAGTGTGACCACCGGCTCCGCCTCCCGCACCACCGAACCGACCGAGCGCTGCGCCAGGTCGAGCACGACGGAATCGGCCGGCGCCGTCAGCACGACCATGTTGCGGCGCAGTGCCATCTTCTTCAGTTCCTCGTCCGCCATGTCACGCTGGCCGCGCAGCTCCACCAGTTGCTCCATCGCCGCCCGGCGGAAATCCTCAATGAAGGCCTGGCGGTCGGCGCTCAGCTTGGCATAGGCGTGCGCGGCCTCGTCGGCCCGGCCGCGGACGGCCGTCAGATCGGACTCGACGTCGAGGCGGGCGTCGCGCGAGCCGAGCAGCGTGATCAGCGAGCCGCTCTGCTTGTTGTAGAGCCGCTCCCGCGCCGCCTCGATCTGAGAGAGCCCATCGCGCCTGTCATTGAGCACGGCCTCCTGGTTCTTGCTCGCTAGAAGAGCGGCCGACTGGCCGGCGATCTGCTGCTCGAAATTCTGCAGCTGCGCCGTGTAGAAGGCCCGTCGCTGGCCGAAGAGCTGCGCCTGCAGCATCTGGTCGGGCGTATCTCCCGCCGTGTAATCGTTGCCGGCAAGCTCGGCCTCGATGCGCCGCACCTGGGCGTCGAGCGCGGAGAATTTCGCCTGCTGCTGGTCGACATCGGCCTGGCTGAAAGTAGCGTCGAGGGTCGCGAGCGTCTGGCCGGCATGCACCACTTCGCCGGCCTTCACCTCGATCGTGCGGATGATCGAGGTTTCGAGCGGCTGGACGACGATGGTCGGCTGGGTGGTGACGAGCTTGCCGGGCGCGATCACCACCTCGTCGATCGACGAGACCGAGGCCCAGATGATCGCCGAAGCAATCAGCGCCGTCACGCAATAGAGCGTCATGCGCGCAACTCTGGGCGGCGCGCGTTCCTCGAGCTCGACCGCATCGGATTGGAACTCCGCAATTGCCGGCGGCAGCGGCGGGCGGGCGGTCAGTTCCCTTCCCTTGCCTGAGGGCGCCTTGTCTGAAGGGCCTTTGCCTGAAGGGACCGGCAGGTTCTCGCTGGGTTTTCTGGTGTGCGCGTTCATGCGACCTGCCTCATCTGCTGGGACCACAGGTGGCGATAGGTCATGCAGCGCGATACAAGCTGATCGTGCCGGCCGATATCGGCGACCTTGCCACGATCGATGACGAGAATGGCATCGGCATCTACGAGCGTCGAAAGCCGGTGCGAGACGATGATGACGGTGCGGCCGGCGGCGATGCGGCTCAGATTCTCGCGGATGATCGCCTCACTGTCGGGGTCGAGCGCGCTCGTCGCCTCATCGAAGATCAACAGCTTCGGATCGGTGATCAGCGCGCGGGCAATGGCAAGCCGCTGCTTCTGGCCGCCTGACAGGTTGGAGGCGTTTTCCTCCAGCATCGTGTCAAAGCCACGCGGCAGGCGCTCGATGAACTCCTCGGCGCCGGCGATACGGGCAACTTCCATGATCTCTTCGATGCTGGCATCGGGCTTGGCGGCGGCAATATTCTCGCGCACCGAGCCGCGAAACAGGAAACTATCCTGCAGCACGACGCCGATGCTCGTTCTCAGATGCACGAGGTCGATCTCGCGGCTGTCATAGCCATCCATGCGCACGAGGCCTTCCTGGCTCTGATAGAGGCCCTGGATGAGCCTTGTGATCGTCGTCTTGCCCGAGCCGCTCTTGCCGACCACGCCGAAGAGGCAGCCCGTCGGAATGGCGAAGGAGACATTGTCGAGCGCCGGCGCGCTATCCGGGCTGTAGCGGAAGGTGACCCGGTCGAATTCGATGCGACCCTGCAGATGCGGCCGAACACCTCGCCCGCGGCCCGCCTGCTCCGGCCGCTGATTCATGATCTCGCCGAGCATGCGCACGGAGAGCGCGACTTCCTGATATTCGTGCACCATGGTGACGATCTGCACCAGTGGTCCCGAGACCCGGCCGGCGAGCATGTTGAAGGCAACCAGCGCGCCGATCGTCATCGCGCCGCTGAAGACATCGAGCGCGCCGAGGCCGATGATCGCGACGCTCATCAGCTTCTCCAGCAGTCCGGTCATCGCCTGGGCGATGGTCGAGATCTTGTCGACCCGGAAACGCACGGAGATCGACTGGGCCGAATAATCGTCCCACACCTTGCGCTGGCGCGGCTCCAGCGCCAGCGATTTGACGGTGCGCATGCCGTGCACGGTTTCCACAAGCAATGCCTGCCGGTCGCCTTCGGCCTGATAGAGCGCCTGCAACCGGCGCTGGAACGGCCCGACGAGCATCATCACCACGAGCCCGACGAGGGCGGCAAAACCGAGCACGACAAGCGTCAGCTTGACGCTGTAGAGAAGCAGGATCGGCACGAAGACCAGGAGCGAAACGCCGTCCAACAGTGTGAGAAACAGCCGGCCGGTCAGGAATTCGCGGATGCGCCCCGTCTGCTGCATATGCTTGACGAGAACGCCGGCCGAGGCCTGCTCGAAGAGCGCGATCGGCAGGTTGAGCAGATGGCCGAAGGTGCGGGTCGCGACGCGGATGTCGATCCTGTTCGTCGCATAGAGCAGCAGATAGCGGCGCAGGAAGGTGAAGGTCGCGTCGAAGACGAGCGCGATCGCAATGCCCACTGTCAGAACCGTCAGCGTCGCATAGCTCTGATGCACCAGCACCTTGTCGATGACGAGCTGAAAGAAGATCGGCGTCGTCAGCCCCAGCCCGTAGAGCACGAAGGCGGCGAGCGCGACATCGCGGAAGAAGCTGCGCTGCTTGATGATCTCGGGGACGAACCAGCGGAAGCCGAAGGGCCGGTCCTCATCGGACATGCGATAGTTGCGCTTCAGCAGGATCACCGATCCGAGCCAGGCCTTGGCGAACTGCTCTTCGCTGAGCATCATCACTTCGGCGCGTGATGCCAGCGGGTCGAGAACGCGGATTCTCTCATCCTCTCCGCTCCCGACAGCGCCGGCGATGACCACCCAGTTGCCGTTCGTCAGCTCGGCGAGCACCGGGAATGCCTCGCCAAGTTGGAACAGGGATCGCCAGTCGAGCGTCAGATGCCTTGCCCTAAGGCCGGCATCCTTGGCCATGCGCAGCAGCTGCCGCAAGGCAACAGGATCGTTGCCGACGGCATAATCGTGCTGCAATCGTTCAGGAGCAAGATCGACGCCGTGATGACGCGCGACCAGCGCAAGACAGTGCAGGTTAGTATGCAGAAAACCACTCATGGCCCACCCGAAACAATACGAGACCGAGGCAATATTTGTTTTGTCAGTTGAAGTTCGGCGAGGCGTTCGAAGCCCCGGCCTGCACTGACTGGATATCGGCAGCCGCCGCAGTTGACATATCGCCGACGCGACGGACCGCACCCGCCTCGACCAAACCGCCAAGCGCCTTCTGCATGAGATCGACCGCATTGGCGAAGGCATCGACCGGCATGATGATGCGCTGGCGGAAAACCGGCTTCGGATTGTTGTTGGCGTCACGATCGGTGGCCGAGAGCGACATCAGGTCGATCCGCACGATCGTTCCCGTGATGGTGATTTCGCCGATGCCATCTGCGTAAAGTTCGTTGCTCATTGTTCTCTCCTCCGGTTGATAATCAAAACGTCTTCATCTCAGGGCGTCTTACGTCCATTAGGATGCCCTAACTATTTGAATGTGCGTGCTGCCAGGCCGGAAACGGGTCCCGAAGCCCGGCGGCGATCTGCGGATCGAAGCCCGTCTCCTCACCGATCAGGCAGTCGCCGAGCGCGGTGCGGATTGCGTCTTCGTCGAAGCCGGCGCCGATGAAAACGAGTTCCTGGCGGCGGTCGCCCCAGACCTCGTCCCAATGCCGGTCGATGAGCTGGCGAAACTGCGGATAACGCGGCCATTGCGCCTTCGGCACGGACGCCCACCAGAAGCCCTTGGTGTCGATGCGGCACTGCGTGCCGGCAATCGACAGCAGTCCGATCTCGTCGGGCCTTGTTGCCAGCCAGAAATGGCCTTTCGCGCGGATGAGGCCCGGCCATTTCCTGTCGAGAAAATCCCGCAACCTGGAGGGATCGAACGGCCGGCGGCTGCGATAGACGACGCTCGAAATGCCGTATTCCTCCGTCTCCGGCACATGGTCGCCCCAACCGAAGAGTTCCTTGTGCCACAGCGGATGGCGGGCAGCTCTCGCTTCGCTGAAGAGGCCGGTGTTCAGGATAGCGTCGAGCTTCAACCGGCCGAAACCGGTCTCGATGACGCGGGCATCGGGGTTGAGTGCGGCAACGATGCGGCGAACCTCGGCAAGCGCTGCAGGCGGCACATCCTGCGCCTTGTTGATGACCACGACATCGGCAAATTCGATCTGCTCGACGAGCAGTTCCACCAGCCTGCGCTCGTCGTCTCCGTCTCGGCTCTCGCCGCGATCCCTCAGGAATTCCGCGCTCGCATAATCGGCCAGAAGATTGACCGCATCGACGACGGAAACCATCGTGTCGAGCCGCGCGACGTCGCAGAGGGCTGCCCCGCTCTCGTCGCGGAAGGAGAAGGTGGCTGCGACCGGCAGCGGCTCGGCGATCCCGGTGCCCTCGATCAGCAGATAGTCGAAACGGCCGGCGGCAGCGAGGCGGCGCACTTCGCTCAGGAGATCGTCGCGCAATGTGCAGCAGATGCAGCCATTGGTGAGCTCCACCAGTGTCTCGTCCGTGCGCGACAGGTTCGCTCCCCCGTCGCGGACGAGATCTGCATCGATATTCACCTCGCTCATGTCGTTGACGATGACGGCGACCCGGCGTCCCTCGCGATTGCGTAGGACATGGTTGAGGATCGTCGTCTTGCCGGCGCCAAGAAAACCGGCAAGGACCGTGACCGGAAGTCTGTTGTCTGCACTCATCATCGGTACTCCCCGCTCGCTTCTTTTACGCCGCGAGCTGCGGTCTGAATGCTACGTCCACATAGTAGTTTGTGCTGTTATAGCTGGCATTTGGGAACACGCCGCTCGACCCATAGGCATAGACGCCGTTGGTGCCGCTGAGCGCCGTCAAGTCGCCGTTCGTCACATCGGTGCTGAAGTAATTGCCGGTCGCCGAATAATTGCCGTTGGTGCTGTAGGATACGACATAGGTCGTATCGGCGGCGACCGCGACCTGCTGGGTGAGCGTCGCGGTCTGCCAGCCGCTTGCCGTTTCGTTGCTGAAGCTGACGCTGCCGAGCAATGTGCCCGAGGCGGTCCAGAGATAGCCGGTATGCGCGCCTGTATTGTCTGCCCCCTTGTAGAAGCGGATGCCGGTGACCCAGCCTGCCGTATCGGCCTGGAATTTCATGCCGAGATTGACCGGCTGGTTATCGTTGACGGAGACGATTGAAGGCGTCGTATTGGCGGCAAAGAGGTTCTGTTCCGGCCCTGCCGTCTGGCCGCCGGTGATGGTGAGTGCCACCTGCGCCGACGCCGTGCCGCCCTTGCCGTCTGCAATTGCGTAGCTGAAGCTCGCCGGTCCCGAATAACCTGCCGTCGGCGTGAAGGTCAGCGTCTGTGCCTGGGCATCGTAGGCGACCGAGCCGTTGATCGCGCCGCTGACGCCGGTGATGACAAGCGGGTCACCATCGGCATCGGTGTCGTTTGCCAGGAGCACTGAGGCCTGGATGGTGATCGGCGTGCCGGTATTGGTCGACAAGCCGCTGTCATTGGCGGCAACCGGAACCGCATTCTGCGCGCCGCCCTGCTGATAGAGCACGTCGACCCAGTAATTGCTCGCATTGTAGGAAGCGGTCGGGAACAGGCTGCCCGAGCCATAGGCATAAAGGCCGTTGCCGCCGCTCGCAGCACTCGACGGTGCCGTCAGCGCGCCGTTCGTATGGTCCGTCGTGAAGTAGTTCGCCGTTGCGGAATAGAAGCCGTTCGAATGGTAGCTCGCCACATAGGTCGCGCCGGCGGTCACATTGATCGGCTGGGTGAAGGAAACCGTCTGCCAGCCGCTCGCCGTCTCGCTGATGAAGGTCGTCTGGGCCAGAAGCTGGCCGCTCGCCGTCCAGAGCGAGCCGACATGCGTGCCGGTATCCTGGGCGCTCCTGTAATAGGTGAGCCCGGTGATCTGGCCGCTGGCGGAAGCGATGAACTTGACGCCGAGTTCGACCGAGTTGGCGTCATTGGCGGCGGTAACGCCCGACGTGTCGGCGCCGGTGAACAGGCTTGACGTCGCGCCTCCCGCGGGCGGCGTGCTGACAGTGAGGCTGGCCGTGGCTGACGCCATGCCGCCATATCCATCCGAGATCGAATAGGAGAAGCTTGCCGCACCCGTATAACCCGCCGTCGGGGTGAAAATGACGGACTTGGTCTGGCTGTCGAAGGTCACCGTTCCGTTGACCGCACCATTGACGCCGGTGATACTGAGCGGGTCGCCATCGGCATCGGTGTCGTTTGCAAGCAGGCTGGCTGCGGCAATCGACAGCGCCGTGTTGGAATACGTCGTGTAGCCGTTGTCATTGGCAGCGACCGGCACCGCGTTGCCCGTCGACTGATTGTAGACGACATCCACCCAGTAGTTCGACGACTGGTAGCTGGAGGTCGGGAATGCCGAGCCCCCGACCGCGTAGACGCCATTGCTGCCGGCCAGCGCCGTCAGCGCGCCATTGGTATGGGCTGTCGTGAAATAGCTTGCCGTCGCCACGTAGGAGCCTGTCGTGTGGTAGGAGGCGACATAGGTCGTGCCGGCCGCGATATGCACTGGGTTGGTGAATGTCGCGGTCTGCCAGCCGTTCACCGATCCGCTGTCGGCGAAGCTGGCGGTCGCGACCAGCGTGCCGTCGGCCGTCCACAGGGAGCCGGTATGGGCGCCGGTATCGCCGGCCGCCCTGTAGTAGCGGATGCCGGTAATCATGCCGCTGGACGAAGCGACGAACCTCATCCCGAGTTCCAGCGACTGACCTTCGTTGAAGCTTGCGCCCGTCGGCCCTTCGCTTGATGTAAACAGCGTTTCCCCGGCAGGGCCCTGGTTTACGGTGAGGCTGACGTTGCCCTGATCCGTGGCGCCGCGCCCATCCGACAGCGTATAGGTGAAGCTTGCCGGCCCCGAATAATTGTTGGTCGGCGTGAAGTTGACGGTGCCGTTCTGCCTATTGAGCGTCACCGTGCCGTTGACGGCATTGCCGACGGCCGAAATCGTCATCGCATCGCCATTGGGATCCGTATCGTTTCCGATGAGCGAGGCGATCGAGATGACGACGCTGTCGTTGCGGGTGATGGTCAGCCCCGTATCGTCGGTCGCAACCGGCGCGCTGTTGGGCCCGGCATCGAAGACCACGTCGACCCAGTAGTTGGTGCCGGTGCCGAGGCTCTGGCCGGGGAATGTGCCGGCATTGTCGCCATAGGCATAGACGCCGCCGCCATCGACGGCCTTCAGCGCACCGCTGGCATAGGGGCTGCCGAAATAATTCTCGGTGGCGGAGTAGAAGCCGCTGCTGTGATAGGAAGCCACATAGGTCGTGCCGGCGGCAATCTGGATCGGGCTGGAGAACATCACTGTCTGCCAGCCGGAGAGCGACTCACCGACGGACACGCCGGTCGCCAGCAGCGTTCCGTTGGCGCTCCAGAGGCTGACGACATGGTCGCCGATATTGTAGAAGCCCTTGTAGAAGCGGATGCCCTCCAGGGAGCCTGCCGTCGTCGTCTGGAAGCGCAGGCCGAGCTCGACGGAATCGCGATCGATCGCCACTTCGACCGCCGGCTTTTCCGCAAGCGTCCAGAGGCCCGTCGCTCCCGGCAGGGTAACGGTCACCTGCTTGCCCGCCGATGGCGCTTCCATATTGACGCTGTCGTCGACGGCCCGTGACGTGATCGTGTAGGTTCCGCTCGCCTGGACGACCCAGTTATAGCTCCAGCTCTCGCGGCCGGTGGCCTTGAACCAGTGCTGGCCGCCATCGGTCGAGACTTCCACGCCGGCAATGATGCCGCCGCCGAAATCCTGCGCCGTTCCCGTGATCGTCACATGCTGCCCTTCCAGGAAGCTTGCGCCGACGATCGGCGAGGTGACCGACGAGGTGGGCTTCAGCGTGTCGGTCGATTGTGTCGCAAGGATCAGGCTCGCATCCAGCGTCGTCGGCTGAATGCCCATGTCCGCGAACATGTTGACCATCGCCTGCTGCACGTTGCGATCGGTTGACGTGGCCGGGCCCTGGTGGTTGTCACTCAGCCCCCAGGACCAGAAGACGGTGCCGGCGCCGAAGACCAACGCGCCGCTTGCCGCCCGGTACATGGTCAGGCTATGGGTCGCCACCGCATCGCCGACCGTCGCGCCGTAGTCGCGCAGATACGTGCTCACCGAGACCGACGAGAGCGACAGGTCGATCAGTCCAGCTGGACGGAAACCGTTCTCGACATCGGAATCCCACTCATAGCCGAGCAGGTTCTGCACGAGACTATAGGTCTCGCCCTCCTGCAGCTCCGAAACGTCGGTATTGCGCCAGAAGCGCAGGTTCGAATAGTCGTAAGGGATGGAGATCGTATCCTGGCGGTAGCTGTCCACCTGGAACATCGTGCCCGTCAGCGCATTCTCCGGCTGCTGCCCCGGATCGGCATAACGCGGATCGCGCCAGGTGCCGGTACCGACATTGCTCGGATCCGTGCTCGTGCCCCAGGTTTCCTTGTAGCACACCATGGTGCGGTAGGCCTGGCCGCTGCCGTCGATGCTGCTTTCCCAGCGAACCTTCCAGTAGCACTCGTTGCCGCTCCAGAAGGCGAGGTTGACGCCGGCATCGCGCGCCGCCTCGACATTGGTGCGCTGTTCGGCAGACCAGTATTCGTCATGCCCGACGGAGAGATAGGCATCGTGGTTGAGCAGCAGCGCGCCGTTGCGCGTCGCATCGACGCCGGAAATATAGGAAACGTCGTAGCCGTTCTGCTCCAGCCACGAGATGGCAGAGGATTCGACGCCGAAGATGTAATCGTGCGAACCACCGATCGGGCTCGTATTGGTGATGATCGGCCTGTTATAGCTGACCGCCGAGGCCCGGCCGATGGCCTGCAGGCCGCAGCTGCAATTCGGCGGCAGGTAGCCGATCATGTCTGCGGGATCGACGGGCACTTCGCCATAATAGAGGCTGGCGCCGCCCCAGGCATTATAGGCCTGCCATGTCGTGTCGGACGTCTGGAAGACGATATTGCTGGTGGAGGCGTCGTCGCGCACGACGAAAGGAATGATGCTGGCGTCTTCGACGCCGTCCTCGCGCACCAGCTTGGCGAAATAGACGCCGGAGACCGCGTCCGTCGGAATCTGCCAGCTCGCCGAGACCGACCAGTTGCCGCAGTCGATCAGGCCGAGCGACATATCGACGATCGGGTGCGGCTGGATCTGCGCCGTGGTCAGCGATTGTTCGATGGAGCCGACCTTGCGCGCCCCGTCCCCGCCATAATAGCCCATGCGGTAGATATCGATGCGGTAATGGGTGGAATCGGTGGCGATCTTGAAATCGACGGTCTGGCCGATATTCGTGCTGATCTCGGTGGCGAAGCCCTGGATGGTGCCGCCGCCGTCGCCCTCCAGACCCCACTCACTGATCGGGTTGCCCTGCTTCAGGTTTTCGAGCGCGATCTTGTTGGGCGTCGCCGCAGCCGCGGCCGCCGCCAGCGGTGCCGCCAGTGCTGTCGGGGCCGCAGTCGTCTCGGCAGAAACGTCCTGGCTCGGCTCAACCGAGATGGATGCTATCGACGCCTGAAGGCGCAACGAAGCCGTGTCGAGACTGCTGGAAGAACTGACCGGCGCCACCGTCTTGGCGCTGCCGGTATCGGCGTCGCCGGTAACACCCGTAAGGGTGGGAGCGGCAGGCAGCGTCGCAGCCTCCTCGTAAGGATCCGGGCCAAGCACAGTGCGTTGCGGCGGCGAGGAAGCCGCCTGGAAGACCGTCGCAGCCGACACCGTCTTCGTGGACGTGTCCTGCGCCCCGCCATCGGCCGCAGACGCCGGCATCGGGGTCGACGATGCAGGGGACGATTGCACGTCGCCTGATGATATCAAGGACGATGTGACCGTGCCGGTGAACGAGGATTGGACGGTTGCGCTGCTCTGATTGGCAAAGCTTGGGGAACCATCGGTACTCGAAGATACGACCGTCGCGGATCCAAGGACTGCGCTCCAGGCAGAGGATGCACGACAGATACTCAACGCTCCACCAAATGTACTCAGGTACTCACGATTACTCACATGAATTCTCCGCATTAGCGGCGTCCCCTTCCGCACCGGCCGGCCCTTCGACCGCTATAGAAGACATTCATTCTGGCACCTTTGCCAAGGGAACGTATGACACCAATCTGGGGTATGTGGGTGGTACCCCATACGCCGATATGATGACCCTCACCGCATACCCGACCGACAAGGCGCCAAAGCTGCCTGCGGCTACTGCCAGCGCATGACCCCGAAAATCGGAATCGATTTTTGGAAGGATTTATGCGCCCATTCAAAGTGTTAGAGCGTCCTTAGCGCGTCTGAAAAGACGCGCGGCGCTCTCAGTGGCTGACGCTGGTTGAAAGGGAATTCTGGGCCGGTCCGGCTGGTCAAGCCAGTTGACGCAGGGGGTGTCCTGCGCCGCCCCGTGCTACCACGCCGGAAACGGATCTTCGAGGGTCGCCCAGTCGCGCGGATCGGCGCTGGCGAGGCATCCGTCCAGTGCGGTCCGCACAGCTGTCTCGTCCATATCAACGCCGATAAAGACCAATTCCTGCCGACGATCGCCCCAAGCGCTATCCCACCGGCTCTCGAGATGCTGACGAAACTGCTGATGGTTCGGCCAGTCCTGCCGGGGCACGGCTGCCCACCAGAGCCCCATGGGCTCGCAGCGCCGCTGGATGCCGGCAGCCGACATCAGGCCCACATGACGCGGGCGCGTGGCAAGCCAGAAGTGGCCTTTGGCACGCATCACCCCCGGCCAGGGCTCGTCCAGGAATGCTCGAAACCGCATGGGGTCGAAGGGACGCCTCGTGCGATAGACGAAGCTCGAGACCCCGTATTCCTCCGTCTCTGGAACATGGTCGCCCGGGCTGTACAATTCCTTGTGCCACAACGGGTGCGCGGCGGCCTTTGCTTCATCGAAGAGGCCCGTATTGAGGATGGTTGCCAGAGAAACCTTGCCGAAGTCCGTCTCCACCTGGCGCGCATCCGGGTTGAGCGCGGCAACGATCTTGCGAACATCAGCGCGGATCTCTTCGCTCGCCTCCGAGATCTTGTTGATCACGACAACATCGGCAAACTCGATCTGATCCACCAGCAGGTCGATGAGCGTGCGCCGATCCTCACCGTCGCGCTGCAGGCCGCGGTCGGCGAGCAGATCGGCACTGCTATAGTCGGCTAACAGGTTTGCAGCGTCGACCACGGTCACCATTGTGTCGAGGCTGGCAAAATCGGCGAGCGAGACGCCCTTCTCGTCGCGGAATGAAAAGGTTGCCGCGATAGGGCATGGCTCGGCAATGCCGGTCCCCTCGATCAACAGATAGTCGTATCGCCCCTCTTCGGCCAGTCGCCGCACTTCCGCCAGCAGGTCGTCGCGCAGGGTGCAGCATATGCAGCCATTGCTGAGCTCGATCAATGTCTCCGTCGTATGCGACAGGTTGCAGCCGCCGTCTCGGATGAGACTGGCGTCTATGTTCACTTCGCTCATATCGTTGACAATCACGGCGACCCGCAGGCCCTGACGATTCATCAGGACGTGGCTGAGGAGCGTCGTCTTGCCAGCTCCGAGGAAGCCAGCCAGCACGGTCACCGGGAGCCGCTCGATCCTGTTCATCGGCATTCCTTGAACGTGGGCGATCGAAGCGCTCTTCGCCGCGACCAGCATTTGCGTCGTATGCGCCTCATTCGAAACCGATCCCTAACCTCATACTTTTCGTCACCCGACGAGCTGCGGCCGGAAGACAACGTCGGCATAGTAATTCGCTGAATCGAAGGAGTTCGTCGGGAAGAGACCTGTGGTGGCGGATCCGCCATAGGCATAGACACCGTTGCCGCCGGCGACGGCACTTGACTGGGCTGTCAGCGGACCGTTGGTGACGGCACTGGCGAAGAAGCCATCCGTTGCCACGTAGGCGCCGGTCGTGTGGTAGGAGGCGATATAGTTGGTGTTGGCGGCAATCGTGACCGGGGTTGTGAAGTTCACCGTCTGCCAGCCGCTCCCCGTAGTGCTGGCGAAGGTGGCGGTGGCGAGCTTGGTGCCGGTCGTGGTCCACAGGTCGACGACGTTCTGACCGTTGTCGTTGGCGCTGCGATAGAATTTGATGCCCGTGACATCACCGACGACGTTCGACTGGAACTTGACGCCGACCTCGAGCTGCTGACCGTCGTTGAGGTTCGTCTGGGTCGGCGTGCTGGAGGCGTTGAACAGGCTGTAGGTCACAGGCGCCACTGTCGCAGTGATGTTGAAGCTCTCGTTGGCGGCAAGGCCGCCAAGGTCGGTCGCCGTCACCCTGACGCCGTAGGTGCCGGCTGCCGTCGGTGTGCCGCTGAACGTCCGCGTCGTGGCGTTGAAGGCGAGCCAGGCGGGCAGCGCCGTGCCATCGGCGGCCGTTGCCGAGTAGGTCAGCGTCTCGCCGCTGTCGACATCGGTGAAGGTGGTCGTCGGCAGCACGAAGGAGAAGGCGGAGCCGACGGTGGCATTCTGGGTCGCCGTCTGGACGGCCAGCACCGGCGCGTCATTGGCCCCGTGGATGGTGACCGTCAGGTTTGCCGTGGCCGTCGCGCCGGCGCTATCGCGCATCGTATAGCTGAAGACATCGCTCAGCGTATTGGTCGACTGCCGCAGCGCCTGCACGGCCGCATTGCTCTCGTTGATGGCATAGCTATAGGCACCAGATGCATTGAGAACGAGACTGCCATAGGTGCCGTTCAGCGCCGAGCCGAGTGTGCCCGACGTCGCGCCGAAGTTGACCGCACTCACCGTCTTGGTGTCGCCGGAATCCGGATCGGTGTCGTTGGTCAGCACGTTGCCGCTGGCAACCACACCACCCGAACCATTGGCGACACCACCCTTCTCG